>NZ_JAXOJH010000011.1:0-133291 GCF_036663655.1 Sphingomonas flavida | reverse complement strand
ACCATCCATGGCCTATGGAACGCCATCGGCCGCATCCTCGACCTCTACTCACCACAGGAATGTGCCAACTACTTCGCCGCGTGCGGATATGATGCAGACTGATCGAAAACCGCTCTAAGGCACCCGGAATCGCCAATCTCATTAAGTTTAGATGAAATGCACGGTGTCCCGATCGACGCAGGTTCGACGCCAAAAATGGGACCGAATTTGATGTGGGCCACGTGGGGGCCACCAATTACGACGCTGGCTAAAACCCGAGCTTTTCTGCGGCCTGCATCGAGAGATATGAGTCCTGTAAGCGCACTATCTCCCAAAAACCCATGAAAAGCACTAGCTTGGGTTACAATCTGGCTTGAACGGCAGCCGACAGGTGTCGCGCAACTCGCTTTACGCTGCGTGCACCGCCGCCGGGATCGTCGTTTCGCCGCACAAGCGGTTGCCCGCGTCAGAAGCGGGCACGCACCGCTCCCAGGATGCTGCGCGGCGTACCGGGATAATTCTCCAGCCGGGTAACCGTGGACTCGATATAATAGGCGTCGGTCAGATTGCGGGCGGTCAGCGACAGTTCCAGGCCCGTGCCGGGCACCGCATAGCTGATCGTCGCATCATAGACGGTATAGCCATCGACTGAAAAGCTGTTGCTGAGGTCGCCCGCGCGCCGGCCGACCAGGGTCACGCCGCCCGCCAGGGTCAGCCCCTCGGCAGCGCCGCCCAGCAGATAGCTGCTCCACAGCCTGCCGGACCAGCGCGGCACGTTGGTCAACCGGTTGCCCACCGCGAACAGCTCATCCCTGCTGATCGTCGCATCGAGATGACTGCCGCTGGCGATCACCTGCCACCGCTTCGTCAGGTGGCCGATAACGTCCATTTCCAGCCCGCGCACCCGCTGCTCGCCGGTCTGGATCGCGAAGCTGGTATCGGCCGGGTCCGGGGTGGCGACATTGCGCTTGGTGATGTCGAAGGCGGCGAAGGTCGCGATCAGGCGCCCGCCCACGGGGTCCAGTTTGACGCCCGCTTCATATTGACGGCCACGCTCGGGATCGAGATAGCTCAGGTCGCGGCGCTGGCTGGTCTGCGGCTGGAAGCTCTGCCCATAGCCGCCGAACAGCGATATGGCCGGCACCGGCTGTACGACCACCCCGCCGCGCCACGTCGTCGCACTACTGTCGCGACGGTCTTCCCGACCATTGACCTGATTGAGCAGCCGGTCACGCACAATGTCGTGGCGGACGCTGCCGAGCAGCTTCAGCCAGTCGGTCACCGTGACCTGATCCTGGACATAGGCCGCGTAGAGATCGGATCGGCGATAGGTGTCGGCATTGAGCGACAATCGCGGCAGCGGGGCATTATAGACCGGGTTCAGGATATCGATCGACGCGATGTTACCGCGATAGGTCAGGAAATCGAGCGTGGCATGACTATAGCTGCCACCGGCCAGCACGACATGGCCGACCCCGCCGGTCGCAAAGGTCGCCACGGCCTCTGCGCGCGTATCGACGGTTTCCAGATCCTCGGTACGGTTCGTCGCGCGACGGCTCAGTGTGCGGCCATTGGCGGCCAGCGCGCGATAGTCGATCGCATAGTTGTCCTGCACGACCGCATCGGTGTAGCGGCCGTTGAGGTGCAGGCTGAGCCAGTCGGTCGCACGGTGCGCCACGTCCAGCACGACGCGGGTCTTGTGTGCGCCCGTGACCGACCAGGGTTCCGACAGGAAGCGCCGGGCGGGGAGCGTGACCCGGTTGTCGGCGCCGACAACAAGGCCGCGGTCGAACGGATTACGCTGGTTGCTATGGTCGATATCGAGGTTGATCGTGGTGGCATCGCCCGGTCGCCAGCGGGCTGCGAAACCGGCGAACTGTCGCGTGGATGTGGCCGCATGCTTGCCGCGAAACCCCTCCAGAGTCTGTGCCGCACCGGTCACGCGCACCGCCAGCCGATCGCCGACCGGACCGCTCGCCGTGGCCGAGACGCGCGCGAAGTCGAAGCTGCCGGCCTGCATGCTGATTTCCGCCGTCGGCCGGTCGGTCGGGCGCCGCGTCGTGATATTGATGACCCCGCCCGGATCGCCTTGGCCGTACATGACGGATGCGGGCCCCTTCAGCACCTCCACCGTCTCGACATTGGCGAGATCGAGGAAGGTTTCCGACCGATCGGCCACCCGGTTCAGCAACACGCCGTCGATCGCGTAACGCGGGGTGGTAAAGCCGCGGATCTGGTAGATTTCGCCACGGTTGCCGGCGGTGGTCGCCGGCTGCACCCCCGAGACGTTCTGCAAGACGTCGGTCAGGCGGATGCTGTTCTGATCCTCGATCACGCTGCGGGGGATCACCTGGATCGATTGGGGCACGTCGCGCAGCGGCGTCGCCGTGCGGGTCGCGGTCGTGCTTTCGCCCTCGACATAGCTGGGTCGCTCTCCGGTCACGACGATATCGCCGCGCTCCTGCACCCCGGCCTTTTCGCGACGGTTATGGTCGTCGGTGGACTCCGCCATAGCACCGCCCGAGAGTCCGAACCCAGCGCACAGCATAGCCGTGCCGGAAATCCAGCGCACCATTACACCCCTTTAGCTATTGCGTTTCGCTCGCATTAGCTAAAGGGGTGGGCCTGAGCAAGCTTGTTCGGACGACGATCCTGACTAGAATCTACGCTTGGGCAAGCGTCTCCTGCCGTACGTCAGATCAATATTCAGGCTTTTCAAAGCTATTGCGCGCTGATCCGGAGGAATCCCCGCCCCTGATCGGTAACGCGGCGACCAGGGGGATCGACGCGGCCGATACAGGGACGGCATTTTCCTATCGGATCAGGCCGAGGTCAGAACTTCTGGCGAAGGCCGACCATGATCGAGGTCGAGGAGCTCTTCAGCTTGTAGGTCGGGGTCGTGCGGCTGAGATCCTGATCGATCGTCACCCCCTTCATCTGCATCCCCGACGTCCGCGAATGCCGCCCGAGCAGCTCGATCGACGTCTCAGGCGTCACGTCATAGCTCGCACCCGCATCGACGTGCCAGCGGAAGCCCCAGTCCTTGCCCGCCATCGATGCAGCGGGCTGCAGCGTACCCGGATTAGCGTTCCGTGCGTAGCGATCCGCCGAGTAATTGACGCGCGAGGCACCGATGCCACCGCCGACGAAGGGCTTGAACGGACCGTCCTGGATCAGATCGACATAAGCGGACACGCCCAGATCGAAGGACTTGAGCCGACCCGCGCCGATATAATTTTTGTCGCTCAACGCCTTGGCGTTGATGTTGGCGGTGTCGTAACCTGCGGTGCCCTCCAGGCGGAAACCACCGAAGTCATACCCCACGCCCAACTCACCGGTGAAGCCGGACTTGTTGTCGATGTTCTTGGGCAGCGTGGGGGCGGTCTTCGACACCGTCTGACCCTTTTTCAGCACCTGGCTGGGCTTCACGTCGGAATCGACCTGCGCACCGGCACGGGCAACGGCATAGGCGCCGGGTGCGGCCTGCTGCGCGGACGCGGGCGTCGTCCCGGCGATGGCGGCGATCATGCCAGCGATCATCGCAGCCGAGTACCGGCACGCACCGCGATGCGCGGGCGCGAACGAGCTAACCAGGGTCATGGAGTCTAGTCCTTCGAAAATGGATCTTGGTTCGAGCGAGCCGCACCAGTCTGCGTCCCCCTACATCAGCAAGACGGCACCATTTTCGATATGCCTTGGGGTCTATGAAAGTTTTTTCGAAATTTTAGGAAAGCCACTCTGATTTCGGCGCTTTGCTGTCGCGGTCCCCTCGCCTGCCCTCGAAAGACTTGCCTGGGAATGAGCCGCGCGCCCGTGCGCGCGGCCCACATCTTCGGCGATCAGCGGGGACGGCCGGTCGACTGCTCACGATAGAGACGCCATTCCTCCACCACGCGCCCATTCGGCAGATGGCAGAACCCCGTCGTCCCGCCGGGCCCCTCGCGCATTTCGAGACGTCCCTTCTGCTTCACGCAGTAACCGGACGCCGGATTGGCGAGGCCGATCGTACCGGGCTTTGCCGGGCCAGGCCGCTTGCCGTCATCACGGCGGTAGAGCACCCAGGCATCGACCGTCTTGCCGTTGCGCAAACGGCAAAGCGCGACGTCACCCTGCGGGGTCCGGCGGTTCAGATTGGTGCCGCCGACCCTGCTGCAATGAACCGCAGCCGGGTTGGCCATGGATATGTCGTCGCGGCGCTTCGGCACCGGCGGACGCTTCTGATTCTGGCGGAACAGCTTCCACTCCTCCACGACCTTGCCGTTCGGCAGCCGGCAATAGCCGACATCGCCCGATGGCGTCCGGCGCGAGAAGGAGGTGCCGCCGATCGAGACGCAATATTCCGACGCCGGATTGGCGATCTCGCTCCCCTTCGACTGGGCATGGGCGGGCAGTGCGAATATCCCAGCGCCTGCCGATAGCAGGCTCGCCATCACAAATGCTTGAAATTTCATATTCTATTCCTCCGAGCGGAGCGGAACTGCTTCGGGCTTCGGGGCCCGCGAACGCATTATTCCTCACTCCATATTGCCGATGACTGAATGTCCCGATCGCCGGTGTTCGACGGTCGTCATTCGATGCCAGGCATGGGGAGGACGGAGCGGAACGGCGGATACCGTGACGATGCCGGTCAAAAAGCGGTGTCGAACCCGATCCGCAAGGTTCGCGGGCGAAGCGGAGTGACCTGTGCCCTGCCCGTGAGAAAGGGTGTGCCCAGCGCGAAGCGGTTGCCCCGTGCATCGGTCAGGTTCGTGACGCCGATGGTGACGCCGAAGCGATCCCACCCCACGCGAGCGGTGATGCCGCTGTCGACCAGGTTGCCCTGCTCCTCCCCCAGTTCGGGGCCGAGGCCGAGCCGCGACACGCCCACATAGCGTGCCCAGCCATCGACCTTCAGCCGCGCATGATCGGACAGCGCGGCGTCATAGGTCATTCCCACGCGCGCCGTGACATTGGCGATGTTGGGGATCGGCCCCAGTCGGGCCGCCGCGCCGACGGGGCCGCCCGACGCTCCGGCGACCGGCAGATCCTTCGGTGCGCGTTCGTTGATGCTGCTGTCGTTGAGGGAGATCGCGGCGTCGATCCGCAAACCCCTGGCCAATCGGGCCGAGGCGGTCGTCTCGACCGTCCAGATGTCGCCATCGCCGACATTGGCGGTCGATGGAAAGCCGCCGCCATCCAGGAAATCGGCCTGGATATTGCGCCAGCCGGTATGGGCGACGGTGAAGGAAAAGGCGAACGGATCCCGCGCCGCACGGCCGAAACGATAGCCCGCCTCGATCGTCCCGACATGGTCGTTGTTGAACCGTTGAACGTCACCGTTGTAGATCGTCAGCCCGCCGGGTCGGAATCCTTGCTGGTAGCGCAGGTACATCGTGGCATTCGGCCCGGCATCGATCAGGGCCGATGCGGACGGCAGAACGGAAACTTCCCGGCGCGAGGCCAGCGTCGCGAGCCCCTCCGGCGTATTCTGCAACAGGCTGTCCTCCGCCGCCCCCGTCAGCACCGAACGGCCGATACGCAGGCCCCCGGTCAACAGAACGGTCCGGGCCGCCCGGATGCTCGCTTCGCCATAAGCCGTGATCTCCTGCACCGCGTTCGACACGCCGGGGAGTTGCTGGCGTTGGCCAGGCGACACGAAGGCCCGCGACAACCGCGTGCGATTGTCGGTGAAGCTCAGGCCCAGCAGCCATCCCGATCCATCGGCGTGGGTGATCCAGCCGCGCGTTTCGTTGGCGACCATCCGCGTGCGGTTCGCCTGCGTGAAGAGCGTCGGATCGTCACCGACCAACGTCGCGTCATAGCGTTCGGTGAGGTCATGCGCGGTGATACCGGTCGAGGAACGGAGCCGGACATCGCCGACCTTGCCGCTCAGTACGAACTGCCCCTGCCCGAAATCGGCGCCGAACCCCTCGACGACCCGGGCATTGCGTGTGAGGGCACGGGCGCCCCGATCCGCATATTGGCTGTCGGCACCGCGAATGCGCTGGCCGATCCCGACCAGCTCGGCACTCCAGTCGTCGGCGATCTTCAGGTGCACGGTGCCACGGCCGCCATCGATACGCGTGGTGTTGACGTCGCGGCGTCCGAGCAGCGGCTTGTCGATGTAGCCACCCTCCTCGACCGACGTGGCGACCAGCCTGACGCCGAGCCGATCCGTCACGATGGGCACGTTCAGGACCCCCTGCGCATCATATCCCGGTGCGCCATGCTGGGTGGCGGATGCGCCGATGGCGACCGATCCGCTGGTGCGGTCAAGCTCGACCGGATTGGGGACCAGCCGGATCAGGCCCCCAAGCGAACCCGCACCGTATAACGTGCCCTGCGGCCCCGCCAGCACCTCCACCGCCGCCAGATCGGCCAGGCGCAGGTCGGGGTCGGGCGCGTTATAGCTGAGGCGCAGGTCGCCGAAATACTGGCCGACCGTCGCCTGGCTGGGGCCGGTGAAGCTGGAATCCGCGATGCCGCGGATGAACAGCTTGTTGCGCCCGGCACCGAGATAGGTGGACGCGACGGTGGACAAGCGCGACGTCAGTCGTTCGGTCCCCCCGACACCGCCAAACTCCAGATCCCGACCGGAAACCCGCATGACCTGACCCGCAACGCGACCGAACGGCAGGTCACGCTTGCTGCCCACCACGATGATATCGGGCGCAGGGGGCTCGGGCGGTGGCACGGCGGGCACGGGTGGCCGGGGCCTGGCTGGGCGCGCGCGCGGCAACGGCGTCCGTTTCGGCACAAGGCGGAACAGCGCCGCATCGATCGGCTCGACCTCGCCCCCGCATCGTGCGGCGATCAGACGGAGCGCGGCGAGCGCACTCATCCGGCCGCGCAAGGCCGGTACAGGCTTCGACCACAAGCCCGGATCGGTGACGACGACGCTGACGCGGGCAAGCCGACCGAGCGCCAGCACCTGCGCGCTGACGGTCCCCGCAGGCAGATCGATCGCCAGCGTCCTTGCGATGGCGGGGGACGGCGCGATGGCGGCGATCATCAGCCCGATGGCGGCCGACCGGGCACCCGGCTTCACCGATCGTCGCCCAGCACCCAAATCTCTCCGTCCCGCCGGACACCGACCGCCAGCAGCCGACCCAGCAATGCCGGGTCGTCATTCAACGAGCGGATATCGACCGTCCCGCTGAACGGCCGATCCGCGATCGCCGCGTCAACGCGGATGTCGTGGCCAAGCTGGCGGCTCAGGTCGCGCGCGACGTCGGACAGCGGGGCGTGATCGAAGGTCACGCGACCTTCGCGCCAGCCGCCGACATCCTCCGCGCGCTCCCGGCGCAGCTCGCCGTCGCTCGCCACGACCGCCTGGCCCGGATCGAGGCGAAGGCGCGCGCCTTGCGGATCGACCATCACCGCGCCTTCCGCCACGGCGACGCGCGTCCGCCGGGGATCGTGCGTCACGTCGAAGACGGTCCCCAGATCGACCATCTTCGTGTCGCCGGCGGTCACCTGAAACGGATGCGCCGCGTCATGCCTGATCCGGAACAGCATTTCGCCGCGATCCACGACCGCCATGCGCGCGTCCGTGCGATCCAGCGTCACGCGCGAACCGCCGCTCAGGATGATCTGGCTGCCATCGGCAAGCGCCACCGACCGCTGCTCGCCGGGTGATGTCTCCACCGCATAAGGTTGCGACCGGTCGTTCCAGACCGACACGCCGACGACCATGGCCAGCATGGCGGCGACGGCCCCGCCGCCCCAGCGCCAATACCCGCGTCGCACCGGCCCGGTGTCGTTCGCGACAACCGGCGCGGCCTGGACCGGCGTGGCCGCGACGCGGTCGGTCGCCTGCGCGATGGCCGCCGCCGCCTCGTCATAGCGATCATGGTTCAGCGGATCGGCCTCGAGCCATTCCGTCAGGCCATCCCAGTCCTCGAATGACGGGTCGGCCGTGCGGATGGCCCATTCCAGTGCGGTGTCGTCGACCTTCCTGCCGGTCATCATGCCTTGTCCTCGGTCGCGACGGCGTTCGTCATGCTCATCGCAGGTCTTCCTTCAATTCGATCAATGCGCGGGTGGCGATCCGCAGGTCCGCTTCCACCGTACTCAGGCTGACGCCCAATTCTTCGGCGATCTGTCGCTGCGACACGCCGTCGATCCGGGCGCGCCGAAAGACCGTTTCCCGGCGAGCCCCCAGTGACGTCAGCACCGCCGCCACCTTCTCGATCTCCTGCTGCGCCCCGATCACCCGTTCGCCCGCCGGTTCGTCCGAGGCTTCGCCATCGCCTTTGAGGTCGAACCAGTCCTGCTCCCTGCGCTCCGATTGCCGACGCGCCCGATACCGATCGATCATCAGTGAGTTGGCGGCCCGAAACAGATAGGACAGCGGATTGGCGATCGGGCCGGTCGAAAGCGTCGAGATCTTCAGCCAAAGGTCGTTCGCCAGATCCTCGGCGGCATCGCCAGCCCCGCGCGCGACAAGGAAGCGCACCATCTTGTCCCGATTGGCCAGATAAACCGCTTCTAATCCGTTTGACGACATAGGCACCGAATTGACGTGAGGGGATCGTGCGGTGCCTCTTACTGGCTGATCGTGAAGAAATGAATGTAAGCCCGTCACGTGCCGATACGGCGCGCTCCTCGACGATGTCATGCGATCCACCGGGACCGTCGCGCGGGAAATCGATGTCGGCCAGGGCTTCGCTCCATAGGCTTCAGCGGCCACGATACAGCGCCCATTCCTCGATGACGGCCCCGTTCGGCAGATGGCAATAGCCCGTCTGTCCGCCCGGCTCGGCCACCACGTCGACCCTGCCGCCCAGTTGCTCGCAATAGGCACTGGCGGGGTTGGGCATGACGGCCCGTCGCCGCCGCCCAAGAACGAGCAGTCGCTTGTCGACGGCACGCCCGTCGGGAAGGCGGCAATATGCAGCGCCATTGACGATGATGCCGACCCCGCCAAGGCGGAGGCACACGCCCGACGCTCCATTTCCATCGAGCGTCTGTGAAGAGGCCGACCCGCTTATCAGGATCAGCAACGGCACCGCCGTGCAGATCAGTAACGCTATCCCAGCATAGGCCAGTCGATGCATGACGAAGCCATCCCCCACCCGTGTGACACTGTCCGGCTCGCAACGTCCTTGCGGGCCTTCATCCGGAAGACGGAGTGAAAGGGAATTTACCGTGACCTCGCGTCGGCAGATTGCGTTTTTCGCGATTCATCAGATCAGACCGGCATGGCTGAAGACCGGCATCAGCAGCCCGTGAATGCTGCGCCGCTGGAGCCGTCAGAATGACCAGGCGATCATGTGCCGCATCATTTCCACACCGTCGGGACAAACGATCCCGGCCCGCCTTTCGAAGCCAAGAGGCTATGATTGGCGGCTCCGAAGTCCAACCGGGTTTCGGCACAGGGGCGGCGCATAGGCCTGCCGTGAAAGAAGCCCTGCTGCCATATGCTTCCCGCCTCTCGGGCGATGGTCGCCTGCTGCTGGGTCTCGATCCCTTCTACGATGGTCAGCGCGCCGAGGGATTTCGCCACGCCGACCATATGCCAGAACAAGTCCGCCGCGGCGGGGCCGGTGCAGGCCTGCCGCACGAAGCTGCCATCGATCTTGATGATTGCAGGCTTCAGCGCGCGTGCGCTCGCCACGGACGCGTGCCCCACGCCGAAGTCGTCGAGCGCGACGCGCACGCCGCAGCCTTGCAAGCGCGAGCAGAACAGGGCGGCCCGATCGAGGTCGGGGATCGGCGCGGTTTCGGTGATCTCGATGACAAGGCGCGTCGCAAGCGCATGATCGCTGCGCAGCAGATCCATCATATCATCCCAACCGTCGGGGTCGGTGCTGGCCGCCGATATGTTGACGCCGAGGATCGCGAGCGGGTCCGACTGCAACGTTTCGATCACGCGGCGGACAACGCGCCGGTCAAAGGCGAGGCTTCCACCGGAACGCTCGATGATCGCCAAAGCCTCCTGTGGGGCCGCATCCCAGCCATGGGTTTGCGGGAATCGTACCAGCGCCTCATGATAGAGGACAGTCCCCCCTGGACGCACATCCCGAACGGGCTGCCAAACCAAGGCCATCGAACCTGGGGCAGCGGCCCCTGGCGAAGCGAGCGGTTGAGCTCCCCCGTGCCAGGAAACCTCAGGAGGCCGTTGCTGTTTGCCACGATAGCCGCCCGCACCCTCGGTGAGCGCAGAGTAGGCGATCAGCCGCTCGACATATACGTTGTTGATAGTAGCGATGTCGTGCACTGGCATTCTCCTTCCGATTTGATCAATCGCAAAGCTTCGGCCGCGCAAGAAGATGTGGGTTTTACGGTACAAATTGACACATATTATGGTTAATCGCGCCGTTTACGTAGATACCGTTATGGTGATTCTACTTTAATCGTCAGCCACTGTAGTTCTGCCAAATTTCCCACGATTTGATGCAGTTGATCCATCTCGGACATCGGTGTCACGGATGTCAGGGGCAGGGCTCGCGGATCACAGCCGGACGATAATGGTTGCGGCGAGGGCGACGGCGGAGAAGAATGCGACAGGGTAGCAGGGTGCGACGCGACGCCGGTCTTTTCAGGCGACCGAACGTCACCTCGATACGGCTAGGGCACCGATAGCGGCGCTTGTCATATCTGGCGGGTTCATTCGGCGAGTTTCGGCCTGGAATGCAGTACTGTATACCCTCGACCTGTCGGGCACCCTTGAATCAGTCGGCATCATGCCCGCGGTCGCCGAGCAGCGCTGCGGCATACGTGTAATCGCTAACCTGGCCAGTGGTCATGAAGAAGCACACGCGCCGCATCTTCGTACCATGTTGCGGTTCGACGCTTATTTCTTCATCAAGAATTTGCGCAACTCCGAATGGACGACAGAGCCAGGAGCGCTGCTGCTTCCTGAACACTCTTGACGCTCAAACGGGCAAGCATCTTGGCACGGTGCATTTCCACCGTCCGGACGCTCAAGCCGAGATCAAATGCGACAGACTTGTTCTGTTTCCCTGCGCTCAATGCCATGAGGACGTCATGCTCACGTGGCGTCAGTGCGCGAATCTGTCGCCTCGCCACTTCTTCCGAACTACGGACCGTCTCGCGCGTGGCCCAATCGTCCAAGGCCCTTGGCAGGAGGTGCTTGAGCCGATCGGGAGTGATGGGCTTTTGAACGAAGTCATAGGCACCCAGTCGCATGGCCTGCACCGCCATGGGGATATCACCATATGCCGTCATCGCGATGATCGGCCAGTCGCATGCTCTCTGCGACAGTTCGGTCATGACCTCGAACCCCGATCGGTGAGGCATCTGAATGTCCAGCAGGATCAAGCCAGGCACGCAGCCGTCCAGCGCATCCAGGAAGTCGCAACCATCGTGAAACGGATTCGCGCGAAAACCGATCGTTTCGATCAGGTCGGCAATGGCCATCCGGAATCCTGCTTCGTCTTCAACGACATGCACGACCTGTAGCTCAATTGATCCACTCACACCTGTAACTTTCTACCCGTGTATTGGAATATTGTTATTTACGATTACCGGTTAATTACTAATCTCTTCTTTATCAGGCGAATCCGCTCGGTGAGCAGATGTGCCAATCGCCAAATTTGGCCTGAATGCATGGGTGTAAGTAGGTCGGCGATGCAGGGATGGGGGAAACCATATTGCCTACCGACGTTCCGCCCGACCTCACCGCCTGCGACCGGGAACCGATCCACCGCCTGGGAACGATCCAGCCCTTCGGCTTCCTCATTGCGACGACGCTCGACTGGCTGATCGTCAGCGCGTCCGACAATGTTGAGGAGCAGTTCGGTAAGCCTGCGGCAAAGCTGTTGGGCTCGACGCTGAACGACGTTTTCGACCGAGAGGCCGTCCACCGCCTCCGCAACCGCCTCGGGCAGGTCCAGGACACGAATTGCACCGAGCGCATCTTCGGTCTCGACCTCTTTGGGGACGGACGGCTGTTCGACTGTGCCGTCCACTATTCCGGCGACCTTGCGATCATCGAAGCCGAGCCGAACCAGCAGAGCACGACCGCCGAGGTGGCGGGCCTGATCCGCTCGATGACAAGCAGGCTCGACGCCGAAAGCGACCTCGACGCCTTCATCCAGCAAGGCGCGCGGCAGATGCATCTCCTCATCGGCTTCGACCGTGTGATGGTGTACCGGTTCGACAAGGACGGATCAGGCGAAGTCGTAGCAGAGGCCGTCCGGCACGGTGTCGCCCCGCTGCATGGGCTGCACTTCCCGGCGAGCGACATCCCGCAACAGGCGCGCGCACTCTACCTTCGCAATCCGTTTCGCTTCATCGTCGACGTGAACCAGGCACCTGTGCCCATCCTGTCGCTCGATCCGAACGGCAGCGACGCCCTCGATCTGTCATCCTCGATCCTGCGCGCCGTCTCACCCATCCATATCCGCTACCTCCAGAATATGGGCGTGACCGCGTCCCTGTCAGTGTCGATCATCGTGGAGGGGCGGCTTTGGGGCTTGTTCGCCTGTCATCACTTCCGGCCGCGCAATTTGCCCTTCGATATCCGAACGGTCGTCGAACTGTTCGGCGAGATGTTCTCGCTGCGCTTGGAAAACCGTGAGCGCAAGATCATCGCGGCCAAACAGGCGCTGGCACGCAGCACCGGCGTCCGGCTGCTGACATCCTTTGCTGACGATGCCAGCCTCCTGACAGATGCCGACCGGCTGATGACCATCCTGAACGACATCATCCCTTGCGATGGGGTCGCGGTGAAGGTCGGCGACCGTATAGCGGCCAGCGGCGTCGCGCCCGCCGTCGAGGATGTGCCGGCCATTACGCGACGACTGCATGCGCTCACGCGGGATGCGATGTTCGTCACGGATCATCTTATCGCCCATTTGCCAGAAGCCTGCACCTCCGACAGCAACGCCGCGGGCCTGATCGCCATACCCATCACGACCGAGCCGGGTGATTATGTGATGCTGTTCCGGCGCGAGCGTATCCGGTCGGTTACCTGGGCAGGCAATCCCGGCGAAGCGATGAAGTCGGACGCGTCCGCTTCCAGCCTGTCGCCACGCAGCAGTTTCGCCGCATGGAGGGAGGAAGTGCGGCATCGATCGAATCCCTTTACCGCCAACGAGCAAAAGAGCGCCGAGACGTTGCGTGTCGCGATCATCGAAATCGTGCTCAAGCTGGCGGGGGCGGCCGGGACCGAGCGGCAGCGGGCACTCCAGCAACAGGAAATGCTGATCGCCGAACTCAACCACCGGGTCCGCAACATCCTGACGCTCATCAGCGCCCTGATGTGGCAGTCCCGCCATGGTACGGACAATGACGCGGGCACCGCCGTGCTGGAGTCCCGCATCCTCGCGCTGGCCAGAGCGCACGACCAGATTACGCGCTACAACTGGGCGCCCGCCGATCTACGCACCATGGTCGAGGGCCATGCCGATCAATATTCGGGGGCCTGTCGCTTTCAGATCGAGGGCAAACCGGCGCTGCTGGCGCCTACGGCTTATGCCACTCTTGCGCTCGTCCTGCATGAACTGTTCACCAACTCCTGCAAATATGGAGCGATCTCGGCGAGCGGGCGCGTGGAGATTGATTGGTGCCTCGACCGCGATGGCGGCCTCACGATCAACTGGAGCGAACATGGCGGCCCGGCATCAGCGATCGATCGGCGGCAGGGTCTTGGCACGACGATCATCGAACGACTCATACCCCATGACCTCGGCGGCACGGCGTCACTCTCGTTCGAGATATCGGGCGTTCGGGCACGATTCGGCATACCGCCGAAGTTCGTCGGCACCCAGGTAAGCGAACAACCCGGCGCGATCCTCGCTGCCCTTCCCCACGCGGATGAACCGCCGGTCGCCCTCAAGATTGATGGGAGCGTGTTGCTCGTCGAGGACAATTTCCTGATCGCCAATCATGCCGATGGCCTATTGACGAGGGCCGGGATCAATAACGTCGTGATCGCCGCGAGCGTAGCGGACGCCTTCGAAAAAATGCGGGCCTGCTCCCCCAGTGTAGCGATCCTCGACTTCAGCCTCAGAGACGCAAACAGCCTTCCGGTTGCAGATCGTCTGCTGGAAAACGGCATCCCTTTCCTGTTTGCGACCGGTTATGGTGAGCAGCTTCGCCTTCCTGAAAGGCTGGCTCACGTTCCAGTCCTTCAAAAACCCTATGGCGATGCGGCACTGATTTCCGCACTCCACGCGGTTACCCGAAAGGATTGAGGCACATGCATCTGCGTCGACTACTATAGACGTGAGGGCGCTTCATTGGTCCCGTCTATCGCAGCGCCAGGCCTGATCGACATTCCTTTTATTCCTCCCCTGGAAGGGGAGGTGGCAGGGCGCAGCCCTGACGGAGGGGTGTCCCGCTTGGAGAGTTTGGGGATCACTCGCCACCGGCGACACCCCTCCACCAGCTTCGCTGGTCCCCCTCCCCTTGCAGGGGAGGAATTGAAAGGGGACTGAATGTCGATCCGCCCTGGTAATCGAGGCTTTTGAGCGCGTGATGCTTCCGTTGGAATGGAAGAAGGCCATATGGGACAGGAGCGCCAAGAGCGTGCAGGCTGTCCGAGGCGGAGAAGGCAAGCCATCGCGCCACTCTTATGGGGTGGTGCGCGGATAAAACGGCCGAACCGTTCGAAAACAGGAATCAGCTGTCTTCGGCTTCGAAGACGGGCAGATCATCGAAGCCTCGTTCTTCGCATCCGATATCCGCAACGATCAGGCGTTCTGCGAGGGTTGGACCAGCATCCCCACTTCACCACCGCGCTCGCTCCATCACAACGAAAAGGCCCGGCGTCGCATCGCTGCAACGCCGGGCCCTGTCGCCCGAAAAGGGAGGCTTATTCAGCCGAGGGGGATCAGCCCTCGTTCTGCAGGTTGACGGCCGCGTACTTGCCGCGACGATCGACCTCGATCTCGAACTGCAGGCGATCGCCCTCGTTCAGCGAGCCCATGCCGGCGCGCTCAACGGCCGAGATGTGCACGAACGCGTCGGGCTGTCCGTCGTCGCGCTGAATGAAGCCGAAGCCCTTCATCGCGTTGAAGAACTTGACCGTGCCGGTCGCCTTCTCGCCGGTCAGCTGACGCTGCGGAGCGCCGCCGAAACCACCGGCCGCACCAGCGCGCGGGCCACGATCACGGTCGCCGAAGCCGCCTTCGCGCGGTTCGCGGGGAGGCGCACGATCGGTGACCGGAAGCGGCTCGCCCTCGATCTTCAGTTCGGTGGCCGAGATGCGGCCGCCACGATCGACCAGGGTGAAGCCGAGCGGCTGCCCCTCGGCCAGACCCGACAGGCCCGCCTGCTCGACGGCCGAGATGTGAACGAACACGTCTTCACCGCCGTCATCGCGCACGACGAAGCCGAAGCCCTTCTGCGCGTTGAAAAACTTGACGACGCCCGTGCCTTCGCCAACGACCTGGGGGGGCATGCCGCCACCGCCGCCACGACCGCCGCCGAAGCCGCCACCGCCGCCGCTGCGGAAACCACCGCCGCCGCCGCCGCCGAAGCCGCCGCGATCACCGCCGCCGAAACCGCCACGGTCGCCACCGCCGCCGAAGCGATCGCCACCACCGAAACCGCCGCCGAAGCCGCCGCCACCGAAGCGGTCACCGCCACCGAAACCGCCGCCGAAGCCGCCGCTCGACTCATCGCCGCCGCCGAAATTGTCCCGCTTGTCGCGACCACGCGTGCCGCGATTGCCTCGGCTACCTCTATCGAAACCCATAAGCCCTGTTCGTCTTCCCGGTTCGCCCGCAACTGCTATCTTCAAGAACCGTGCGCCGGACGAAGAGCGCGGGTCTTTTGGCGCCAAACCTTTTGCGCCTGATCAAGGGTCATAACGCAGATGGACCATCATCGCGAACGAAATCGTGCGATCCGGTTTCGCTTCGCCGCGAACGATACAGATTGCGTCGGAATTGTGGCCAAAACTCCACAACATGTCCGTGAAAAAATGCGAATCACCCGCCCCCGCCCGCATCGACAGCGGTTGAGGCTTGGGCCCCCGGTCGCTAGGGCAGGAACATGACCGTTCATCTGCATGAAGAAGACATTCCCGCCGACCTGTTCGCCGCGGGCGCCTCGATCGCCGTCGATACCGAGACGATGGGCCTGATCACCCCGCGCGACCGGTTGTGCGTCGTCCAGCTGTCGGACGGCGGCCCCGACGAGCATCTGGTCCGATTCTCGCCCGACAGCGACTATGCCGCCCCGAACCTTCGCGCGCTGCTGGCCGACCCCGAGCGGTTGAAGCTCTATCACTTCGGGCGATTCGATATCGCGGCGATCCGCCATTATCTGGGCGTGGTGGCCGCGCCGGTCTATTGCACCAAGATCGCCTCGCGGCTGATCCGCACCTATACCGACCGCCACGGCCTGAAGGAACTGGTCCGCGAGCTGCTCGGCGTCGAGCTGTCCAAGGCGCAGCAGTCGTCGGACTGGGGCGCGCCCGAGCTGTCCGACGCGCAGCGCGAATATGCCGCCTCCGACGTCCGCTATCTGCACCGCATGAAGGTGGAACTGGACAAGCGGCTGGTCCGCGAGGGTCGCATGGAACTGGCCCAGGCCTGTTTCGATTTCCTGCCCGCGCGCGCCGAGCTGGATCTCGCGGGCTGGCCCGAGGTCGATATCTTCGCCCACGCCTGATCCGGTCCGCCCGCCGGGCTCATAGGGAATTCGCCACCATGTCCGAGATCGCCGACCGCGTCCGTACCCAGCGTCAGCGCTGGGCCGCGCCCGGCAGCCGCCACGATCGATTCGTGACCGTCGCGCGCTGGCTGCTGCCCAGCGCGATCGGCGTGCTGTCGGCGTTCCTGGTGATGGCGCCCATCTATACCTCGAACGAGGTGTCGTTCGTCCTCGACAAGAAAAAGGTCGAGGTGGCGCGCGAACGCATGAAGATCCAGGCGGCGCAGTATCGCGGCGTCGACGACAAGGGCCAGCCCTTCTCGCTCGACGCAGGGTCCGCGATCCAGCGCAGCTCGGCCGAGCCGGTGGTCCAGCTCAACAAGCTGGCCGCCGCGATCCGCCTGTCGGACGGCCCCGCCACGGTGAACGCCGATTCGGGCCGCTACGACATGCGCACCGAACAGGTGAAGCTGGACGGTCCGCTCGATTTCAAATCGGCGGGCGGCTACGACCTGCAGACGCATGACGCGACGATCGACCTTCAGCAGCGCACGCTGGTGTCGGGCGGCGCGGTGACCGGCCGCGTGCCGCAGGGGAATTTCAGCGCCAACAAATTGCGCGCGAACCTGGAAGATCGCACCGTTCGCCTGGAAGGCAACGCCCGCTTGCGCATCGTGCCGTAAAGCACGAAATAGCCGAACATGCACAAGTACCTCGCCGCTGCGGCTCCGGCCCTTCTCGTCCTGGCAGCGCCCGCCGCCGCGCAGGTCAAGCATGACAGCCGTGCGCCCGTCGATTTCGGCGCCGACGTCATCGAATTGCAGGACAAGCAGAATCGCGGCGTCCTGACCGGCAACGTCTCGCTGCGCCAGGCCGAGATGACGCTGACCGCCGCGCGGGTGGTCATCATCTATACCGGCCAGGTCATCGGCGGAAAGCCGCAGGTCTCGCGGTTCGAGGCGTCGGGCAATGTCGTCGTGAAGCGGCCGAACCAGACCGCGCGCGCCAATTACGGCATCTACGACCTCAATCGCCGGGTGATCACCATGCTGGGCAATGTCACGCTGACCCAGGACGGGAACACGGTGAACGGCGGTCGCCTGACCATCAACCTCGACACCGGGCGCGCGGTCATCGACGGCTCGTCGGTGGCGGGCGGCGGCACGCCGGGCAAGGGCGGCGGCGTCACCCGTGCGCCGTCGGGCCGGGTCACGGGCACTTTCTCGGTCCCCGATCGCAACTGATACGTGACGCGCGAGGGTCGCTCGCGCTAACGTGCCCGCAAGACCAGGCCATCGCCAAGGGCCATCAGCTAAGGAAAGTACGCGCCGATGGACATGGAAACCCCGATCCGCGAGGCAGACCAGCGCCCCGGCCAGCGCAGCGCCCCCGTGTCGGAGCCACCGGTCGCCAACGGCCTGCAGGTCGTGTCGATCGCCAAGAGCTATGACAAGCGCATCGTCCTGACCGACGTGTCGGTGTCGGTCGGGCGCGGCGAGGTGATCGGCCTGCTCGGCCCCAATGGCGCGGGCAAGACGACGTGCTTCTATTCGGTCATGGGGCTGGTGAAGCCCGATTCGGGCCGCATCATGCTGGACGGCGAGGACATCACCGGCCTGCCCATGTATCGCCGCGCCATCCTGGGCCTGGGCTATCTGCCGCAGGAAACCTCGATCTTTCGCGGGCTGTCGATCGAGAAGAACATCCTGACCGTGCTCGAACTGGCCGAGCCCGATCCCGCCGAGCGCGCGCGCAAGCTCGACAAGCTGCTCGAGGAATTCGGCCTGACCCGCCTGCGCGCCGCGCCCGCCATGGCGCTGTCGGGCGGTGAGCGCCGCCGTGCCGAGATCGCCCGCGCGCTGGCCGCCGATCCGTCGATCATGCTGCTCGACGAGCCGTTCGCGGGTATCGACCCCATCTCGATCGCCGACATCCGCGACCTAGTGAAGGACCTGAAGCGGCGCGACATCGGCGTGCTGATCACCGACCACAATGTCCGCGAGACGCTGGACATCGTCGACCGCGCCTACATCATCTATGACGGCCGCGTGCTGTTCAGCGGATCGCCGGAGGAACTGGTCGCCGACGCCAATGTCCGCCGCCTCTATCTGGGCGAGGGCTTTTCGCTCTGAAGTTTATTTTTTAGCCGTAGATTTTTTGCCTATTCCATCGATTAGATTTTTTGCAACAGCCTTTACCGCAACGACTACCATCTCTCTTGTCTTTGGATGCGTAACAACTTTGATAAAAGCGTCTGCGGCTTTAGACATAACACCCCCCTTACTGACCATATCAGGCTAACTTTTATATTTAATCTTGCAAAGGAAATTATATTGGGATGAGCCTAGCGCCGCGCCTCGACATCCGCCAGTCGCAATCGCTGGTGATGACGCCGCAGCTTCAGCAGGCGATCAAGCTGCTGGCGCTGTCGAATCTGGAGATCGAGGCGTTCATCGCCGAGGAGGTGGAAAAGAACCCCCTGCTCGACGCGTCGGCGATCCGCGAGGTGGCGACCCCCGAGCGTCCCGAACGCGAGGCCCCCGCCGGGGCGGACGAACTGGTCTCCGGGACCGCGCCTGCCGAGGATCGCGGCCTCGACCTCGATTATGCGACCGAAAGCCATCAGCAGGACAGCGTGGCCGATGGCGGCACCGGGCCCGATGGCGGCCTGTCGCTGAACGGCGCGAGCGGTAGCGGCGGCCTGGGCGGCGAGGATGGGCCGGACTGGGATTCGCTGGCCGACGACGCACCCAATCTGGCCGAGCATCTGGAGGCACAGGTCGCGCTGATCCTGTCGGGCCTCGACCTGACGATCGCGGCGCACATTATCGACCAGCTGGACGAGGCGGGCTATCTGACCGTCCCGCTGCGCGAGATCGCCGAGCGGCTGGGCATCGGCCTGCCGCAGGTCGAGGCGGTGCTGAAGGTCGTGCAGAGCCTGGACCCGACCGGCATCGGCGCGCGCGATCTGGCCGAATGCCTGATGCTCCAGGCGCGCGAGGTCGACCGCTACGACCCCTGCATGGCCAAGCTGATCGCCAATCTCGACCTGCTGGCGCGCGGCGACCTGACCCGGTTGAAGCGGTTGTGTGGCGTCGATGACGAGGACATGGCGGACATGATCCGCGAACTGCGCGGCTATGATCCCAAGCCCGGCTGTCGCTATGGTGGCGAGCCGGCGCGGGCGGTGGTGCCCGACCTGTTCGTCACCCGGACCAAGGCGGGTTGGGGCATCGAACTCAACACCGCCACCCTGCCCCGCGTGCTGGTCAATCGCCGCTATTATCAGGAACTGCGTCACGGCCCGCAGGACAAGGGGTCAAAGGCGTGGCTGGCCGACTGCCTGGCCAGCGCCAACTGGCTGATGAAGGCGCTCGACCAGCGGCAGCGCACGATCATCCGCGTCGCGACCGAGATCGTGAAGCAGCAGGAGGCGTTCTTCCTCCACGGCGTCGCGCATCTGCGGCCGCTGACGCTGGCGCGTGTCGCGGAGGCGATCGGGATGCACGAATCGACCGTCAGCCGCGTGACCAGCAACAAATATCTCAGCTGCGCGCGCGGGCTGTACGAGCTGAAATTCTTCTTCACCAGCGGCATCGCGGCGTCCGATGGCGGCGATGCGGTCTCGGCGGAAGCAGTGAAGAGCGCGATTCGGGCGCTGATCGCCAACGAGGGCGCCAAGATCCTGTCCGACGACACGCTGGTCGAACTGCTCCAGGCCAAGGGGTTCGACATCGCCCGACGCACGGTCGCCAAATACCGCGAAGCGCTGGGCATCGGCAGTTCGGTCCAGAGACGCCGCGCCCGCGCGCTGGGCGGCTAGGCCCGCCAGCGCGCCGGACCACTCGCGCCTTGAACACCGCGCGACGTGTATTACATCATAAATACACAACATCATGGGGCCGGGTCGATGGGTAAGAAGAAGCACAAGAAGAAACAGAAAAAGGCCAAGCTGGACGAACAGCCGGGCACACCGCCCGGCCCGTCACCGCTGCACCGGATCGGACAAGCCCTGCTCGACCAGGCACGCAGTCCGGCTGGGCGCCAGCTGCTCGCCACCGGCCTGATCGTCGCGGCCTCCGCGCTGGCGCGCGAAACCGGCAAGCGCGACGCGGCGGATACGCCTCCGCCCCCCCCCACGCCGGAAACCCCGGCGGCGGATGCTGCCGAAGCTATCGATCCCGCGCCGTCCACCAAGCCCGCATCGTCGGGCAAGCCCGGCCTGTCGGAAGTTACCGCCTTTGCCGGCATGGCACTGAACGTTCTGGATCAGTTCATCCACCGGCCTTCCCCGACCGAGCGCAAGTAACGCCAGGGCCTGCTCTTCTCGACGATACAGAGGAGCGGGCGTCTGACGGCACAATATCCAAAACGCCTGGAGCTTGATCCAAGGCGAGCCCCTCCCCTTCAGGGGAGGGGTTGGGGTGGGGCCTTGCCACCAATGCGGCATTCGCGGAAGCGCCCCACCCCCAGCCCCTCCCCTGAAAGGAAGGAGGCATCTCATGTCACCCTGCTATAGCAGAGCGACCCGAATGCCGATCGGTCCGCGGGGGCTGCGCCTCGTCACGGCTTGGGCGTGTGCGCCGGATGCTCACAGCCGCTTCGCCACGCCATGACGAATGGCCGATAGCGACATCGATTTCTGAAGAGGTGCAGACGGGGGGAGCGCAAAATGGTCGCTCAACCCCCGCCGCCGACGCGCGGGGTGCCGGTTTTCCCGGCGGCTTCCACTCCTGCTTATCTTTGTCTTTAAAGCGCGGCGATGGGAACAGCCTAGGCCGATACGCGGCGGAAGCAAGCCAAAAAAAAGGCTGGTCCGAGGACCAGCCGTAAAAGTTTTTAGGAGAGGATGCCTGAAAGGCCCGCTCCTTCTGGCGGAGATTGCCGATTTACACAAATGCAACCTCATTAATTTTCATTGCATTTTTTGCAATCGGAGAACTGCAATCGTTTGGTGCTTTACCCTGTTGGTACGGCATCATAACGAAATGACAAAACTGTAATCCGACGCAAAAATCTTTCCCGATCGACTTGAATAAAGTGCTGATCGATCGTCGTGACACGGCCTGATCATAACGTTTCGGACTATTTACCTTAAAATTCTCCGATTGGCCTGACAAATAAAAGTCCTCGCTTTTGTAGAATTTTTATCCCGAAAGTGGATTGGATGGTTGACGTGACGTGATTGACGGTTAGGTCAAAGTCCAAACAACAGGAGCGTATCATGGCCGACGACCCTATCGATGTGAATGCCGTAGAACTGGCGACCGAACTGACCATTGCGTGGTTGGGCAACCCCAATACCCGCACGTCGTCCGAAGAGGTCCCGGCCTTTTTGAACAAGATGCACGAAACCGTGTCTTCGTTGCTGGGCGCCGCCCCGCAGTCGGCTGATGTCGAAGCACCCACCGACTATGTTCCGGCCGTGTCGGTTCGCAAGTCGCTGGCGTCGAAGGATCACATCGTTTCGATGATCGACGGCAAGCCCTACAAGACGCTGCGCCGCCATCTGGCGACCCACGGCCTGACGCCGGAGGAATATCGCGATCGTTATGGCCTGAAGTCGGATTATCCGATGGTCGCCGAGAGCTATTCGGAAAGCCGTCGCGCGATGGCCAAGAAGATCGGTCTCGGCCGCAAACCGGGCCCGCGCAACGCCGCCGCGACCCGCAAGCCGCGCAAGGGCGAAGCGACCGCCGACGCCGAATAAGCGGCGGCGATCCTCGGATCGTCCGGAAACCCGCCCGGTCGCCGCCTTCCTCCCAAAGGCGGATGACCGGGCGGGTTTTCTTTTGGCCTGGATCGCCCGGACCTCGCGGCGCATGTCGCGCGCCTGAACGACCTCGACCGGCAACCCTTCCTTGCCGTCATTCTCATGACCAGTGGCAGGGCCGAAGGCTGGGCCTCATTCTGTGACATGGCGCCGCGCGATGTCGCGCTGGAGATTGGCAGCATCTGGTTTTCGCCCCGGCTGCAACGCACCCGCGCCGCCACCGAAGCCATATTCCTGATGATGCGGCGCGCCTTCCTAGAGTTTGATCCACCAGACCAGGCCGGTTGCGTTACCACCCCGGCGGAGGCCGGGGTCCAGTTGCGAGGGCTTTACTGATGGAGCGAGCCGGACCATCACAACGGCACCCACGACTGGACCCCGGCCTCCGCCGGGGTGGCGCTTCGGATTGGATGGATCAAACTCCAATCGATTATCATCGCATAGCCTGGCGTTGCAACGCGCTGAACGAAGCATCCCGGCGCGCCGGTTCGGCTATACCCTTGAAGGAACTTGGCGGGGCGACGGCATCGTCGAGGGGCATCGCCGCGATACGGCATGGTTCTCGATCTTGGATACCGAATGGCCCGCCCAACAGGACCGGTTCGAGGCATGGCTGGACGATCGCAACTTTGATGACTGCGGTCGGGCCCGCCAACCCTTATGGCCGGACGAGTAAACGCACCAATACAGGGGCGAAGCGCGAAGGTTCACCCCCGCACGCCCTACTGCCCGAAGCTGCCCTTGCGATACAGCAGGGTGATCGCCACGCGCCGGTTGCGCGGGTCCGACAGGTTGTCGGCGATGATCGGCTCACGATCAGCCACGCCCTCGATCCGCTCGAAACGCGATTCGGGAATGCCCCCGGCGGCGAGGCGGCGGCGCGTCGACTCGGCGCGGCTGGACGACAGCATCCAGTTGTTCATCGCGCGCGGATCGCCAAAGCCGACCCCGTCGGTGTGGCCGCGGATCATGATCGTGTTGGGCAGGCCCGCGATCGACTGGGCGATGGTGCCGATCAGCGCCGACGCCTCGGGCTCCAGCTGGGTCGTGCCGCTGGCGAACATCGAATAATCGGCATTGTCGACCAGGTCGATGCGAAGCCCGTCCTGGGTCGGGATGAAGCGGATATGCTTGGCCAGTTGCTTCAGGCCGGGCGTCGCCTTCATCTTCTGCTCGAGCGCCTTTTGCAGTTCGGCGAACTTCTGGCGATCGATCGCGACCGCATTGGGATTGCGCAGCGAGCCCTTGGGACCGGTGCCGGTCATGTCGCCGCCGTCATTCGCCATCTTGGGCACGATCAACTGGATGACGCCGCTGGTCCCGCTCGCCTTCTCGCCCGCACCCGGCCCGCCGCTCAGCGCGCCGCCGCCGATCCCCATCGAACGGGTGTCGAGCAGGGTCGGCGCGAAATAGTCGGCAATGCCCTTGCGCTGCTTCTCGGTGGTGGCGCCCAGCAGCCAGAGCAGCAGGAAGAACGCCATCATCGCGGTCACGAAGTCGGCATAGGCGACCTTCCACGCGCCGCCATGATGGCCGCCATGACCATCGACGATGATCTTCTTGACGATGACGATCTTGGGCGGCTCGTTCTTGCCGTGCGGTGCGCGGGCCATGGCTTACTTGCCCCGCAGACCGTCGAACACCTCGGCAAAGCCGGGCTGGTCCTTGTGCTTGATGCCCGAGCGCGCGGCCTCGATGACCAGGGGCTGGGGATGGCCGTGGAGCGAGGCGATGATGATCTGCTTGACCACGTGATAGATGGCGGCGTCGGCATCGATCACCTGCTTCAGGCGACCCGCGAACGGATTGACGATGCCGTACGCCAGCAGCACGCCCATGAAGGTGCCGACCAGCGCCGAGCCGATCATGCCGCCCAGCACGCTCGGCGGCTTGTCGATCGAACCCATGGTCTTCACGATGCCGAGCACCGCCGCGACGATACCCAGCGCGGGCAGCGAGTCGGCCAGGCTCTGCAGCGTGCCCTGCGGCCCTTCGACCTCGTGGTGGTGGGTCTTGATCGCATTGTCCATGACCTCCTCGACCGCATGCACGTCGAGCGTGCCGGACGAGACGACGACCAGGCGCAGCGTGTCGGCGATCAGGTTGACGAGCGTATGGTCGGAGAGCAGGCGGGGATATTCGGCAAAGACCGAGGAGGACTTGGGGTCCTCGACATGCGGCTCCAGCGCGATCGGCCCTTCGGTGCGCAGCATCTTCATCAGCTTCGAGACGAGGAAGATGACGTCGAGATAGTCCTGCTTCTTGTATTTCGGCCCCTTGAAGATCTTGCCCATGGCGCCGCCCAGCGCCTTCAGCTCGGCACCGGAATTGCCGATGACGAGTGCGCCGACGGCCGCGCCGCCGATGATGAGCATCTCATGCGGGATCGCTTCGAATACGGGCCCCAGCGCGCCGCCAGTGATGGCGAAGCCGCCGAAGACCATGCCGAGCAGGATGACAAGGCCGATGGCAGGAAACATGGTGAACCGATTCTCCAGCAGGGAGCGGCGTCAGCACGCCGTACCTCTCTGGATTACCGTGATTTGGTCACCATCGGGTTACCGCGCCGGAAAGGATGCCGGCGGATGCGCGATTATTTCAGGTAATCGAACAGCGACAGGCCCGCCAACTTGGTGAAACTGGCCTGGGTCGCCTGGAGCACGGTCATCGTCTGCTGCAACTGCGCGATGTTGGTGGCGATATCGGCATCCTCGACATCGGAGCGCGTCGCGGTCCGGTCGAGGCTGGAGGTCTGCATCAGCGTTTCCTGAAGCGCGACACGGGTCTGCCGCGCGCCGATCGAGGCCTGGACCGCACCGACATTGTCGTTGGCCGCGTTCAGCTTGTCGAGGCTGTTGCGCAGCACGGCGCTCGACCCCGAACCCGGCGTCTTCAGCGCGGCGACCAGGTCGCCCAGCACGGCGAAGGCGTCGTTGCCGTTCGACTGGAATACCTGCTTGGCGCCGACACTGACCTCGACCGTCTGGTCGCGGTCGATCGGCACCGCCGAAACCTCCGGGTCGGCATAGGTGATCGTGCCGTTCGTCGACTGCACCGCGGCGGTGCCGTCGGCCGTGCCGAACAGCGGCTGGCCGCGAATGTCGCGGGTGTTGCCCAGCGTCACGAGCTGGTCGCGGATCGCGTTCAGCTGGTCGCCCAGGACCGAGCGGTCGTAATCGTTGAGCGAGCCGTTGGCCGCCTTGGTCGCGATCTCGATGGCGTTTCGCAACTGGCCACCGATCGACCCCAGCGTGGTATCGACCTGCCCGAGCACCGTCTTGGCGAGCGACAAATTGCCCTTGTATGCCGTGGCATCGGCATCGGCGCGGTTCAGCTGCGCGACCTGCGCCGAGGCGGCGGCATCGTCGGACGGCTTGAGCAGTTTCTTGCCCGTCGCGTTCTGCGTCATCAGGTCGTTGGCCTTGCCCTGCAGGGCCGCCATGCGCCGGGTGGCGCTGTCATACAGGGTGGTCGTCGAAATCTGCATCGCCGTCACCGAACCTCGAGGATGGACTGGAAGGTGTCGCGCGCGATCTGGATGACACGGCTCGACGCGGAATAGGCTTGTTGAAAACGCATCAGCGACACCGCCTCATTGTCCAGCGTGACGCCGGTCGCGCTGCTGAGCGCGGTGCTGGCGCCTTCGCGGATCGCGCCCTGCGCCTCCGCGATCGTCTGCTTCTGCTTCAGGGTGGCGGCATTGTCGGTGATGATCTCGGTCAGGCGATTCTCGAATCGGCCGCTGTTGCGCGCCGTTTCGATCGCCGTGAGATTGTCGGTGTTGCGCGGCCCCTGCCCCGCCGCCGCCGCCGCGATCTTCGACCCGTCGGTCAGGGCGACGCTCATGATCGCGGTGCCCGCCGTCAGGTTGAACAGCGGCTGGCCGGTCGCGCCGGTCGAGTCCTGGCCCCTGCCCTGGATCGTGTTGACCTGGCCGGCAAAGTCCTGGGCGACGGAATTGAAGCTGTCGCGCATCGCCGCCATCCGCTCCGCCCCGTCGATCAGGCCGCCGATCGTACCGCCGGAGGGCACGAACTGCGATGTCTGCCCCTGCGATACCACCGAAAAGCTGATGCCGCCGCCGGTCAGCCGTGCATAGCTGACCGAGCCCAGCGTATCGGGCGAGGTCAATATGGGCCCGGCGCGATCGCCCAGCCGCACGGTCGTGCGGCCAAGCTGGTCGGTGGTGGCGGTGACATCGGCCAGCTCGCTCATCTGCGACAAGAGCTGGTCACGCTGGTCGGCAAGCTGTGCGGCGGTCGAGGTGCCCGGCTGGGTCCGCGCAAGGCCGTCATTGACCTTCGACAAGGACGCCGCGAGCGAGGACAGGCCTTGCGCGGCATCGCGGGCTTGGCCGTCGAAATCGGCCTGTGCCGCATCGAACGCCCGGTCGGTCGCGGTGAAGGCGAATGCCGTCGACTTGGCGGCCTCCAGCATGGTGGTGCGCAGCGCGGTCGAGGTCGGGTCGGATGCCAGCGCGCGCGCGGCGGTGAAGAAGCCGGTCAACCGGTCGGAGACCTGATTGCCGGTCATCACGTCCTGGATGCGGTTGAGCCAGACCTTGCCCGCCTCGGTCCGCTTCAGGTCGGAATTGGCCGTGCGCAACCCGGCGGTCAGATAGGCGTCGGTCGACCGGGCGATACCCGACACCGTCACGCCGGAGCCCGGCGCCAGCCGGCTGCTGGTCACGCCGCCCGCGGCACCGACCTCGCCAAGCGTCACCGAACGGCGCGAATATCCGTCCGTGCCGGTATTGGCGATATTTTCGCCAACCACCGTCAACGCGGTCTGATACGCCCGCACGCCCGAAGCGCCGATAGAGAGCAAGTCGCTCATACGACTCGGGATACACTATGCGTGGTTAAGATCCGGTTTCGATTTCGCCAGAAAAGCGGTGACCGCCTTGCCGATGCCCATGGGCGCGTGTTCGGCCATGGTCTGTGCGACCTGCTGGTCCTGCATGTCGCGAAAGGTGTCTAGCGCCTTCGATTCGAACAGCGTGTCGCCCAGCTTCGTCTGGCGCATCGCCTTCAGCATCATGCCGTTGAAGATCGCCTCGAACTGGGTGCCCGCCTTGTCCAGATTATGGCCGTTGGACAGCCGCTTGGTATCGGTCGAGACCGTCCCCGTGATCGGGGTCGTCGCGGGCGTGGGTGCGATGCCCTGTGTCACAGGACGACCAACTCGGCCTTGAGCGCGCCGGCTTCCTTCAGCGCCTCGAGGATGGCGACCAGGTCGGAGGGGGCCGCGCCCATCGCGTTCACCGCCTTCACCACGTCGGCCAGTTTCGGGCCGGGGGCCAGGACGAACATCGGACGCCGCTCCTCCTCGACCGAGACGCCCGATTTCTGGGTGATCGCGGTCTGGCCGCCGCTCAGGGGGCCGGGCTGGCTGACGCGTTGCTGCTCGTCGATCTTGACGGTCAGCTTGCCATGGGTGACCGCCGCGGGACCGACGCGGACCGCCGAGTTCATGACGACGGTGCCGGTGCGGGCGTTGACGATCACCTTGGCGGAGGGTTCGGCCGAGTTGACGCTGAGATTCTCGATCTCGGACATCAGGGTCGCGCGGACATCGGCACCCAGCGGCGCGCGGACCGCGACCGACACGGCATCCATCGCCTGCGCGGTGCCCAGCCCGAGGCGCATGTTGATCGCCTGCGCGACATTCTGCGCGGTGGTGAAATCGGCGCGCGCCAAGTTGAAGATCAGCGTGGGCGACGTGTCGAAACCGGTGGCGACCGCGCGTTCGACGGTCGCACCTTCGGGAATACGGCCGGTCGAGGGGACGTTGATGACGATCTTCGATCCGTCCGCACCCTCCGCGCCCAGACCGCCGACCGCCAGATTGCCCTGCGCCATCGCATAGATCTGGCCATCCGCGCCCTGGAGCGGCGTCAGGATCAGCGCCCCGCCGCGCAAGGACTTGGCCTTGCCCATCGACGCGACCGTGATGTCCAGCTTCTGGCCCGGCTTGGCGAAGGGCGGCAGCTCGGCCGTGACCATCACCACCGCCGCGTTCTTCATGCCCGGATTCGCATTCGGCGGCAGTTGCAGGCCGAAGCGCGAGACGACCGCCTTTAGCGACTGGACGGTATATTCCAGATTGTCGTCACCCGTGCCCGGCAGGCCGACGACGACGCCGTAACCGGTCAACTGGTTGGTGCGGATACCCTGGAAGCCACCGATATCCTTGATCCGGTCCGCCGAAGCGGGCCCGGCGATCGCGAAGGTGGCGAGGAGAGCGAGAAGAAAGCGGAGCATCATGCGGTCCTGGCTCAGAACGGGCTGACGGCCTGGAAGAAGCGGCTGAGCCAGCCCTGGCGGCTGGCGCGGGCGACATCCCCCTTGCCGGTATAGGCGATCTGCGCATCGGCGACGCGGGTCGATGGGACACGGTTGTCGATGCCGATATCCGCTGTACGGACCAGGCCTTTAATTTGAATGAATTCATCGCCGCGGTTGAGCGTGACCCGCTTCTGCCCCTGGACCAACATGGTGCCGTTGGGGAACACCTGCGCGACCGTCACGCTGATCTCGCCGGACAGCGAGTTGGACTGGTCGGCGGCGCCCGATCCGTCGAAGTTGCGCGTCCCGCTCATGCCGATATCGCCGGGCTTGATCAGCGAGCCGAGCGGGCCGGTGGCGGGCGGGGTGAGCCCGAAATCGCCCTTCGAGCCGAGCTTCGATCCCGCCGACTTGGACGCCGCCGTCCGCTCGACGAGCACGATGGTCAGCGGATCGCCGACCCGGCGCGCACGCCAGCCCTCGTAGAGCGCGGCATAGCCGTCCGACGCCTGGAAGATCGAACCCGTGGGCTGCGCGGGCGATGCCATCGGTGCCGTCGACGGGCGGACGGTCGTGAAGTCCTCGACCGGCTTCTTCCTGCCGAACAGGTCGGCCTGGGCGGGGATCGGCGCGACAACGGCGGCAAGCAGCGTGCCCGCGACCGCCACCAGCGTGAGCCGGGTACGGCGGGTCGCCCTCGGCATGGAAGAACGCATGGTCATGATCACAGATTCTGGTTGGCGTACTGGAGCATCTCGTCGGTCGACTTGATCATCTTCGAGTTGACCTCATAGGCGCGCTGGGTCTCGATCATGTCGACCAGTTCCTCGACGACGTTGACGTTCGACCCTTCGAGCATGCCCTGGCGGATCTGGCCGCGCCCCTCGAGCCCGGCGACGCCCATATTGGCGACGCCCGAGGCCGCGGTCTCGGTCAGGTAATTGTCGCCCTTGGCCTGGAGCCCCGCCGGATTGGGGAAGCTGGCGACCTGGATCTGGCCGATCTGGGCGGGCGTGGTCTGGCCCGCCAGCGAGGCGGATACGGTGCCGTCGGAACCGATCGTGATCTGGGTCGTGCCCTCTGGCACGGTGATGCCCGGCATCACCTGATACCCCTCGGACGTGACGAGCAGCCCCTCGGCCGAGCGCGAGAAATTGCCCGCGCGGGTGTAACCCAGCGTGCCGCCCGGCATCTGCACCTGGAAGAAGCCGTCGCCGTCGAGCGCCAGGTCGAGGCTGTTGTTCGTCGTCTGCATCGCGCCTTGCGTATTGATCCGCGCAGTGCCCTGGATGCGCACGCCGGTGCCCAGGTTCAGGCCGGTCGCATATTTGCTCTCGGTCGAACTGGCCGCGCCGGGCGTGGTGACGGTCTGATAGGCCAGCGTCTCGAACGCGGCGCGGTCGCGCTTGAACCCGGTCGTGTTGACGTTGGCCAGGTTGTTCGAGATGACCCGCATGCGCATGTCCTGGGCATCGAGCCCGGTGCGCGCGACGTGCATGGCGGCAGAAGACATAACTCTCTAATCCTCAGCTCGGCAGCCGCATCAGCGATGCGCTGTTCTCGTCCATCGACTTGGCCTCTTTCATGAGGTTGGCCTGCACCTCGTAACTGCGCTGGTTCTCGATCATGTCGACCAGCGTCTGCGTCATGTTGACGTTGGAGCTTTCGAGCGCGCCGGACTGGACGGTGGCGTCCATGTCCTGCGGCAACGCGCCCCCGCCCTTGACCCGGAGCAGATTGTCCAGCCCCTTGACCGTCGTCGAGCCCTTGGTGTCGGCCAGCTTCAACCGGTCGATGACCTGGGGCTGCGTGTCCGGCCCGGCGCCGAGCGGCACGATCGAGACGGTGCCGTCGGGCGCGACGGTCAGCGAATTGTACGGCGGCACGGTGACCGGCCCGTTCTGGCCGATCACGGGATAGCCGTCGCCGGTCTGCATCACGCCCGAGGCCGCGACCTCCAGGTCGCCGCGCCGCGTATAGGCCTCGGTCCCGTCGGACGCCTGCACCGCCAGCCAGGCCGAGCTGGTGGCGATCGCGACGTCGAGCGGATTGCCCGTATGCTGCACGGTGCCGGGCTGGCGGTCGGCGTCGGTCACTTCCTCTGCGGTGGGCATCCGCGCCTCGAACGCCGCGCCGCCGCCCTTCAGGTCGATGCGGTCGAATACCACCCGGTCGGAGCGAAAGCCGATCGTCGAGGAATTGGCCATGTTGTTGGCGATCGCGGTCTGCGCCGCCATGTGCGCGCGCAGACCCGTCGCCGCCGTGTAGACCAGCTTGTCCATGGCCGTTCCCCGTTACCCCCGAAGGTCCGTTTAGCTGCGGATGTTGAAGATGGTCTGCGAGATCTGGCTGGCGGTATCGAGCGCCTTGGCATTCGCCTGGAAATTGCGCTGCGCCGCGATCAGGTCGACCAGTTCCTCGGTGATGTCGACGTTCGATCCTTCGAGCGTGCTCGACTTGATCGCGCCGTACGTCCCCTCGCCCGGCGAGCCGATGCTCGGGCTGCCCGACAGGCCGGTCGCCTGCCAATAGCTGTCGCCCGCCTGGCGCAGGCCCGGCATGTTGACGAAATCGGCCAGCGCCACCTTGCCCAGCTTGGCGGTTTCGCCATTCGAGAAGGACGCGATGACCAGACCGTTCTCGCCCACCGACACGCCGGTCAGCGAGCCGATCGCCTTGCCGTCCTGGGTGCGCGAGGCGACCGAGAAGACGCTGCCCGCCTGCGACGTGCCGGTATAGTCGAGCGCGAGTGGCTGCGAGACGTTCGAGCTGTGCGAATTGAAGTTGTCGAATGCGATCGGCTGCTTGGTGGTCATGTTGCCGTTCTTGTCGAACGTCAGCGTGACGGGATCGGACGAACCGCCCACCGTCAGCTGCTTCTCGTCGGCAAAGGTATAGACCAGCCATGTCGTGCTGCCGTCGGCGGGCTGGATCGGGTTGCCCTGCGCATCCTTGTCCAGCGGCTTTTTGACGTAATAGTTGGTCAGCGTCATGGCGTTGCCCGACGGATCGTAGATCTTGGTCTGGGTGGTGTTGTTGTAGCTGGCCAGGTTCGTCCGGTTGAACCCGACGCCCGGTGCCGCCGCCGTGCCCGACAGGTTGAGGTCCATCGACACCTTCTTGGTGGCGATCGGCGCACCGCTGGTCGCGGGCAGTTGCAGCGCGGTCAGGCCATCGACGCCGGTCGCGGTCACGTTGCCGTCGTTGTCGACCGGCAGCACCTGCAACCGGCCGCCGCTGGCGTCGGTCACGAAATTCTGCTGGTCGACCTGGAACGCGCCGTTGCGGGTATATTGCAGCGGGCCCTTGCCCGGATTCTGCACCGCGAAGAAGCCATCGCCCGAAATGGCGAGGTCGAGCGCGTTCGACGAATTGTTGTAATTGCCTTCCTTGAACTCCTGGCGGTTCGACTTGACCACCGTGCCCGACCCGACCTGCTTGGTCGGGTCGGTCGCGAAGTTCGACGCCATGACGTCGGCGAACTGGGCATGGCTCTTCTTGAAGCCGTTGGTGCCGACATTGGCGATGTTGTGCGAGATCACGGACAGGTCGGTCTGCGAAGCCTGGAGACCGCTCAGCGAGGTATAGAAGGACATGGGCTCAGTACCTTGGTGGGGAGTGAGATCAGCCGACCGAGCGGACGGCGGAAAGGTTGACCTGGCCAAGCCCGGCCACGGTCAGGACGGGTTCGCCATTGGTCGGCATCGACACCGACTGGACGGGTGCCCAGACCAGCGGGCGACCCGAGACGGCGGCGGTGCCGTCATTGGCGTTCATCGTGATGGTGAACGGGCCGCTGCCCGCCGCCGCGCCGGTATCGGTCTTGCCGTCCCAGTCGAAGCTGGTGGTGCCCGCCTTCTGCGCGCCCAGCGACAGCGTCTTCAGCGGCGTGCCTTGCGCGTCGGAAATGGTGACCAGGACGTTGGAGGCCGCCTGGTCCAGCTCGACCGCGCCCGCGACACCGCCGGTGGTCCGGGCATAGGCGACCGCGCCGGGGGTCAGCACCGTCTTGCCGACATAGCCCATGGCGTCGGCCTTGGTCGTGCCGTTCATCTTGGCGGCCATCGCCGCCAGCGTGGTGTTCATCTCGGAGATGCCCGCCACGCTGGAGAACTGCGCCATCTGGGCCACCATCTGGGTGTTGTCCATCGGCGAGAACGGGTCCTGGTTCTGCATCTGCGCGGTCAGCAGCTTCAGGAAGGACGACTGGTCCAGCGTGTTCGACTTCTTGGCCGCGGTCGTCGCGGACGAACCGCTGGCCGAGCCCGAACGCCGGATGCCGATCGCATCCAGGGTCGAATCCATGGTGGTCGAAACGGTCATGCTCAGCGGCCCAGCTTGAGGGTATCGAGGATCAGCGACTTGGCCGTCTGCATCACCTCGACATTGTTCTGATAGGTGCGCGAGGTCTCCATCATGTCGACCAGCTCACGGGTCTCGTCGACGGCGGCCTCGTAGATATTGCCGTCCTTGTCGGCCAAGGGGTTGTTCGGATCGTGCCGCTTGGTCGGGTCTTCCCCGGCGGTCACGATCTTCTCGACATCGACGGTGGACAGGCCGGTCGCGGCGTCGAAGCTGGTGCGGAACACCGGCTTCATCGTCTTGTATGCGGTGTCGGCCGACCCGGCGACGCCCCCGGCATTGGCCAGGTTCGACGCGGTCGTGTTCATCCGGATCAGCTGGGCCGACATGGCGCGCCCTGCGACCTGGAAGATGGACATGGGGTTGTTGGCCATGGCTTATTCGCCCTTCAGCGCGCGGGTGATGGTGCTGATCCGGCCGTTCAGGAACGACAGCGTCGTCTGATACTGGACCGCGTTTTCGGCAAAGGCGGTCTGTTCCTGGTTCAGCTCGACGGTGTTGCCATCGAGCGAGGTCTGGAGCGGCATGCGGTATTTCAGCGCGTCGCCGATACCCCCGGACTGCCCCGGGCTGCCCTCGACCGCGGCCAGCGCCGACTTGAAATCGATGTCGCGCGCCTTGAAACCGGGGGTGGAGGCGTTGGCGATGTTGGACGCCAGCACACCCATGCGTTGGGCGCGGACCTCCAGAGCGGCTCCGTGCACTCCGAACAGCGTTTCATTGGCCATCGTCATTCCTCCTTCCCGGCGCGACATCCTGCGCCAGCGGGGATACGCAACAGCCGTGCCAATTCGGCGAAGGGCCGAAAAGCCGGGGGCAGGCCCACACCGGCAGGACCGATCCGGCAAGCGGTTGCCGCCCGGTTGCCGCCGCCCTTGCCGCCCTTTGCCGATTGTCCGTCGGGAACCCGCGCGATGCCGCCACTCCGCCCGTGCTCCACCCGATGACGCGGGGCGCGGCGTGCGTTTGGCCCGCCCCTTGCACAGTGCGGGCGCATGAACGGTCTGCCGCCCCTCTCCCAATTCTTCGACCCGGCCGCGCTGGCGATCGTGCTGGGCGGTACGCTGCTCGCCACGTTGCTGCGCACGCCGTGGCGCGATGCGGGGCGCAGCGTGCGGGCCCTGGGCGTCCTGATCCGGTCGCCCTATTCGGCCGAACCGCTGCTCGAACAGATCACCCATCTCGACCGGATCGCACGCCGCCACGGCGTCCTGACGCTCGACCGATCGGTCATCACCGACCCCGACCTGGCCGAGGCGATCGCGGCGATCGTCGATGGCGAGCGGCCCGATACGGTCATCGCGCGCACCCGCCATGCGCGGCTGGCGCGGATCGAGCGGCATCTGGTAGTCGCCGATGTCTGGGCGGGCGCCGCCGAGGCCGCGCCCGCCATGGGCATGGTCGGCACCCTGATCGGACTGGCCGCGATGTTCGCCACGATGAACGACCCGCAACGGATCGGCGGCGCGATGGCGATCGCGCTGCTGGCGACTCTCTATGGCGCGCTGTTCGCCAACCTGGTCGCCCAGCCCATCGCCGCGCGCCTGCGCCGCGCCGCCCGGATCGAGGCGTTCGAGCGCACGCGCATCGAGCTGCCGCTGGCCGCCTTGGCCGCGCGGGAGGCGCCCGGCGCGGCGATCCAGGCGCCGACCCCGCCGCGCCGTCCGCTGGCGACCGTGGCATGACCGAATTCGAATTTCCCGCGACGCCCCCCGGCCGCCCGCTCTGGCTGGTGACGCTGGCCGACCTGGCGCTGTTGCTGGTCGGCTTCCTGGTGCTGGTCCAGGCGATGGGAAGCGAACGTCGCCCCGCGCTGGTCGATGCGCTGCGGGCAGAGTTCGGCTGGGCCACGCCGGTGCCGCATGTCCCGGTGGCCGCCCCGCCGCCGATCATGCCGGTGGCCGCCGCCGCGCTGCGCTTCGCGCCCGGCTCGGCCGAACCGCTGGATCCCGATCCGCTGCTCGTTCCCTGGGCGCGCGAGGCGCTGGCCGATCCGCGGGTCCGCCTGTCGGTCACCGCCGCCACCGACGGCAGTGCGGCCGATGTCGATCCCCTGACCCATAGCGCGGTCGTGCTGGCCGCCGATCGCGCGCGCGCTGCCGCCGCGCTGATCGGGCCGGTCGCCGCCGACCGCCTCACCCTCTCTACCGCCACCGCGCCCGGCCAGCGGACCGCGCTGGTCACGCTGGTCTTTTCCGGCGAATCGCAAAGGAAGTCCCGATGATCCTGTCCCTATTGCTGGCCGGTGCCGCCGGTTTTCAGGATGTCCGCGCGCTCGACGCCGCCGTCGCCGCCTTTACCGGCCGCCCGGTCGGCATAGAGGGGGGGGCGCGTTCGGGCGTCGATGCCCGGCTGAAGCTGGCGCAATGCCCCACCGTCGCGCTGTCGTGGCGGACCGAGGCGCATGATGCCGTCGTCATCGCGTGTTCCGCGCCGCAATGGCGCATCTTCGTGCCGGTCCTCGCCATGCCCCGCCCCGCCCCGCCCGCCGCCGCGATACCGGCGGTCGCCATACGCCTGGAGCCGGTGATCCGGCGCGGCGATCCGGTGACGGTGGAGGCGGGGTCGGACGGCTTTTCGATCAGCCGCGACGGCGTGGCGATGGCCGATGCCACGCCCGGCGCGCACTTCCCCGTGAAGATCGATGCCGCGCGCCAGCCGATCCAGGCCGTGGCCCTGTCCAGCGGCCGCGCCACCCTGCCCGGCTGGACCGAGTGATCCCCGAGTCCGCCCCCCGGGATATCGAGTCGGCGCGCAGATTTCTTTCTAAAGGATTTCACCGCCCGGCCGTTTCATGGGATGTCAGCGAAACCGATAGGTGCGGGCATGGTGGAAATAGCAACTTCAAGGCCGAATGCCGGGGACATGAGGATCGCACGGGTGACCGGCGCGGCTCGTGGCCTGGCGACCGCAGAAGCGGGTCTCGCTTCGGCGTCGGCTGCGACGCCGAAGGCGGGGGGCGACCAGAGCGCGCTGAGCGGCCTGGCCAGCGTCATGGCGAGCCATCCGCCGGTCAACCAGGAACGCATCGCCATGATCAAGAAGGCGATCGCCGACGGCCATTTCCCGATCATGCCGGCGACCATCGCCGACCAGATGATTGCCCTGAAGCTGAGCTGGAACAACAATGACGCGGCGTGACGCCCTGATCCGGGTCATCGAGGCCCTTCATCGTGAGATCGCCGCGCTGAAGGTCAACGACGTCAGCGCGCTGGAGCGCGCGACGACCGAGAAACTGGCCGCGATCGAGGACGTCGCGGCGCTCGGCACCGGGCCCGCCGGACCGGAACTGCGCGAACTGGCCGACGAGGCCAACCGCCTGAACGAGACGTGCCGCATCTATGTCAACCTGATGGCGGCCAATGTCCGTCGCCGGTTGCAGACCCTGACCGGCGATGCCGGTGGCGGGTATCGCCCGATGATGCGCGCTTACGCCTGATTGCCGCCCGCTTGCCGCCTGCCGGGCGGCAAGGGCTTGCCGCTTTGCCGGATAGGCCGCCTACCGACCGTTGCCGCCTGCCCTGCCCTCCCACCCCCAACACCTCGCAAAGCCCGGTTTTTCTGGGCTTTTTTGTCGAATTTCGCGATGATCCGCACATCGCCCAACGATCTCCCCGGAATTGGCACGCCGCTTGCTGAGTAAGTCCCGAACAGGGGCTTTGACCATTTAACAGCATGACCGTCCAACCCGTTTCCCAAGCCAGAGTCCAATCGGCCATCGCGCTGGCATCCAGCCGCACGGGCGTCGATTTCGGCTATCTGCTCGGCCAGGCCAAGCTGGAGTCGGGGCTGAACGCGAATGCGCGGGCGGGCACCTCCTCGGCATCCGGGCTGTACCAGTTCGTCGAACAAAGCTGGCTGGCGGTCGTCAAGAAGCACGGCGCCGAGCATGGCCTGGGCTGGGCGGCGGACTCGATCGGCCAGTCGGGCGGACGTTATTATGTCAGCGGCGACGCGCGGGCGGCGGTCATGGGCCTGCGCAACGATCCCACCGCCGCCTCGCTGATGGCCGCCGAGCACGCGTCGGACAACAAGGCCGCGCTGGAATCGACGCTGGGCCGCGAGGCGGGCGGCACCGACCTGTACATGGCGCATTTCCTGGGCCTGGGCGGCGCGACCAAGTTCCTGGGCACCATGGCCAGCAATCCACAGGCCAGCGGCGCGGCGCTGTTCCCGGCGGCCGCGCGCGCCAACCGTTCGGTCTTCTATGCCGCCAATGGCCAGCCGCGCTCGCTGTCGGATATCTACGACCGTTTCGCCAACAAGCTGGCGGGCACCCAGGCGGACGGCAACGAAACCCGCGCCGCCAATCTGCAATTCGCCGCACAGACGCTGGCGCTGCAGGCGATGAACGGGGAGGCCACCGTGGTCACCGGTTCCAACGAAAGCCCCGCCGACGCGATGGCCTGGGCCAACAGCACGATGAACCAGCTGGGCCTGCGCCATGCGAACGTCACCGGCGACAGCGTGCTGCGGCCCAAGCCCGATCATGCGCGCCTGGCATATATGATGCTCGCACGGATGGGTGGCTAAGCGATGGGCAAGCTCTTCTCCGGTGGCCGCACCATGGCCCTGCCCGCGGCGATCCTGCTGCTGGTGCTGGTCATGGTCGTGCCGATCCCGCCCGCGCTGCTCGACATCTTCTTCGTCGCCAACATCGCGATCAGCCTGGCGGTCCTGATGGTCGCGCTGAACGCGCAGAAGCCGCTCGACTTCTCGGCCTTCCCTACCGTCCTCCTGTTCGCCACCCTGTTCCGCCTCGGCCTGAACGTCGCCTCGACCCGCATCGTGCTGGTCCACGGGCATGAAGGCGAAAGTGCGGCCGGTCACGTCATCGAGGCGTTCGGCACCTTCCTGATCGGCGGCGATTACGTCGTCGGCCTCTTCGTCTTCGCGATCCTGATGATCATCAACCTGATCGTCGTGACCAAGGGCGCAGGGCGCGTGTCGGAAGTGTCCGCGCGCTTCACCCTGGACGCCCTGCCCGGCAAGCAGATGGCGATCGACGCCGATCTGAACGCCGGTCTCATCACTCCGGACCAGGCCAAGGCGCGCCGCGTCGAGGTGTCGACCGAGGCCGATTTCTACGGCTCGATGGACGGTTCGTCCAAGTTCGTGAAGGGCGACGCGGTCGCCGCCATGCTGATCCTGGCGGCCAACATCGTCGGCGGCCTGATCCTGGGTCCGGTCAGCCACGGCATGGGCATCGCCGACGCCGCCAAGACCTATATCCTGCTCGCCATCGGCGACGCGCTGGTCGCGCAGCTCCCCTCGCTGATGCTGTCGATCGCCGCCGCCGCCATCGTGACGCGCGTGTCGTCGGACAAGGATCTGGCGGGCCAGATCGGGTCGCAGTTCGGCGCGTCGAAGACCTGGCTGCCGGTCGCGGTGATCCTCGGCCTGCTGGGCGTGCTGCCCGGCATGCCGCACCTGATCCTGCTGCCCGCCGCCGCCATCGCCGGGTTCACCGCATGGAAGCTGCGCCAGATCGAGAAGCGCCCGGTCCTCGCGCCCCCCGCCCCGGCACCCGAACCGGTCGACCCCTCGCGCATCGCCTGGGACGAAGTGATCGACGGCATGCAGGTGCATATCGACATCGGTTACGGCCTGGTGCCGCTGGTCGACGAGCGTCGCGGTGCGCCGCTGATGGCCCGCATCACCGGTGTGCGCCGCCAGCTGTCCAAGGATCTCGGCTTCGTGGTGCCGCAGGCGCGCGTGCGCGACGACATCAACCTGGCGCCCTATAGCTACCGCATCCTCATCAACGGCGTGGTCGCCGCCGAGGACCAGGTTTCGCCCGACGAGATGCTGGCGCTCGACACCGGCCAGGCGTTCGGCACGCTGAACGGCAAGCCGGTCAAGGACCCGACCTTCGGCCTGCCCGCGACCTGGATCCTGAAGGGCGACGCCGATGCCGCCACCGGCATGGGCTATCTGGTCGTCGATCCGGGCACCGTCATGGCCACGCACCTGAACCATATCCTGGGCTCCAACGCGTCCGAGCTGCTCGGCCCCGACGAGGTGCAGGCGCTGCTCGACGGGCTGAAGGAACGCGCGGCGCAGCTGGCCGCCTCGCTCTGCCCGACGCCGCTGCCGCTGACCACGCTGACCCAGGTGCTGAAGGGCCTGCTGGCGGAGAACATCTCCCTCAAGGAGTTCCGCCGCATCGCCAGCGCCATCGCGGTCGCCGCGCAGAAGACCGCCGATGCCGAGGATATCATCGAGCTGATCCGCCCGAGCCTGGGCGGCCTGATCATCCAGAAGCTGTGCGGCGTGCGCGAACCGCTTCGCGTCATGACGCTCGACGGCCAGCTCGAAGGGCTGCTCGCCCAGGCGATGCGCGCCGACGTGTCGCGCCGCCATGTCATTGAACCCGATCTGGGCCAGCGGATCACCACCGCCCTGACCCAGGCCGCCGAACCGCTGATCGCCGAGGCCAAGCCCTTTGCCCTCGTCGTACAGCCGGGCGTGCGGGTGGCGATGCGCAAGCTGTTGCGCACCTGCCTGCCCGACGTGCCCGTCCTCTCCTTCTTCGAAGTGCCGGAAGACAAGCCGGTCGAAGTCGTCGCCGTCATCGGCGCCCCCCATCACTCCCAGCAACAGGCGATTGCTGCATGACCTCGCACCCTCTCAGCGGCGCATTCATGAACGCCCAGCCGATCAATCCGGCAAGCTTCGACCCTGCGCTGATCAACCCGACCGTCGCGGACCAGCCGCTGACCTATCGCCCCGTGCCGCGTGGGCCGGGTCGCGACGCGAGCGCGCTGATCCGCCAGCACCTGCCGCTGGTCCGGCGCATCGCGTGGCATGTCCATGGATCGATGTCGAACCTGGTCGAGATTGAGGATCTGGTCCAGGTCGGCCTGGTCGCCCTGGTCGAGGCCGCCGCCTCGTTCGAGGAGCGCGGCGTCGAGTTCGGCCATTATCTCAAGGCGCGGCTGCGCGGCGCGATGATCGACGAGTTGCGCCGCCAAGCGACGACGACGCGCGGTGCGATGCGCCGCCGTCGCGACTATGCCAAGGCGGTGTCGGCCCTGTCCCAGGCGACCGGCCAGGCCCCGACCGACGAGGTCGTGGCTCAGAAGCTGGGCGTGACCGTCGAGCGGCTGCGTACGGAATACAAGACCGCCGAGGCCATCCGCATGGAGGCGATCGACGACATCTATTCCGACGATATGCCCTGGTTCGCCGACGACACGCCCAACGCCTTCGAACAGCTGGCCGAGAGCGACCTGCGCGACGCACTGATCGCCGCGATCGGCGCGCTGCCCGAGCGTGAGGCGATGGTCATCCAGCTCTATTATGTCGAGGAACTCAATCTCGAGGAAATCGGCCAGGTCCTGGGCGTCGGCGCCGCACGCGTCTGCCAGATCAAGAGCGCCGCGCACGCCCGCCTGAAAAAGGCCCTCGCCGCGCAGGCGTGAGGGGCGAGGCGGTGGGACTCGCCATGCCGCCGCCATCATAATCCTCTTCCCGTCGGGAGCCCTGCGCGCCTAAGCCTTCCCCCTTGATCCGGGGGGAAGAGCATGCTGGCATCCCATGAACGTCGACTGATCGCGCGCTATCTCTGGCCGGGTGCCGGTGGGCGGCTGGTCCTGCTGGTTGCTGCAATCGGATGCATCGGTGTCGCGATCGGTGTCGCCTCGCTGGTCCTGGTCGTCGCCGTCATGAATGGCGCTCAGGCCAAGCTCGCCAGCACCGTCGCGCCCGTCGACGGACATCTCAGCATCACCGCGGCCGCGCACCAGCGCATGAACGAGACCCAGGTCGCCGCGATCGTCGCGCGTCTACCGGGCGTTGCGCGCGCCGAGCCGCTTCGCGAAGTCACCACCGCGCTCAGCGTCGACGGACGCATCAGTTCGGTCCGGGTCCAGGGGCTGACGCCGGAGGGCATCGCCCGTCATCCCGCCCTGGTCCGCCCGGCCATGGGGGTACGACCGAACGCACCCGGCACCATCGCAATTGGCCAAAATGCCGCATTGCGACTCGGCCTGCTGCCCGGCTCGCCCGTCGCGATCGGCCGGGTCGCGGTCGGCCCGGACCAGTCGGTTGATCTGCAACTGTTCGAGGTGCGGGTTTCGGGCCTTTATGACGATGACGAGGCGGTCGGCGGGAAGGCACCGGTCCTGCTCGGCCCGGTCGACGGCCTCGCCGTTCTGGATGGCCCGGCCGTCACGCGCCGCGTGGCGGTGACGCTCAACCGGCCCGAGGACGAACCCGCCATCCTCGCCGCGATTCGCCGGCACCTCGGCTCCGCCTATCGCATCACCAGCTGGATGCAGACGAACCGCACCCTTCTCGCGGCGCTCGCGACCGAGAAGGTCGGCATGACGATCGCCGTCGGTCTGGTCACGGTGATCGCGCTGTTCAACATCCTGTCGTCGATGACCCTGCTCGCCCGGTCGAAGCGGCGCGAGATCGCTGTGTTGCGCAGCATGGGGACGTCAGCGTCCAGCATTGCACGCATATTTGCCACGGTCGGCAGCGTGATTGCCGCATCTGGCGCGACGGCGGGAATGGCCCTGGCGGGCGGAATGTTGGCGCAGCGCGACCGGATTGCGGCGCTCATGTTGTGGCTGGTGCCAGCACGCGCGGCGGAACTCGACCTTTTCCTGTCGTTGCCCATCGGCATTGCCGCCCATGAGGTGGCGACGATCGGTGTCTGCGTGATGGCGGGCGCCGTGCTGGCCAGCCTGTATCCGGCATGGGCCGCGTCGCGCGTGCCGCCCGCGCTCGTGCTGCGCGGCGAATAGACAAAAAGAAACCCCGGCAGCCCGAAGGCCGCCGGGGTTTGTCCTGCAAACCGGTCCGCGAAGGCGCAGCCGGTTGGCCCCGGCACCCGAGTGGGGGCGCGGTGCCAGGGCGCTCAGGAACCTGGTATTACTGGCCGAGCAGCTTGAGCACGCCCTGCTGCGACTGGTTGGCCTGGCTCAGCATCGCGGTCGAGGCCTGGCTGAGGATCTGGGCCTTGGCGAGCGCGGTCGTCTCGGCCGAGAAATCGGTGTCCTCGATACGGCTGCGCGCCTCGGAAAGATTGGTGGCGTTCGAGGTCAGGTTGTTGATCGCCGACTGGAGCCGGTTCTGCACCGCGCCCAGGCCCGAACGGAAATTGGCGACCCTGGCGATGGCGGTGTCGAAATCCTCGAGCGCGGGCGGCGTCGACGAGTTCAGCCGCTGGTTCGTGAAATCGATGATCGTGGTCAGGGTCGTGTCGGTCTTCAGATTGCCGAACGTCATGGTCAGCGCATCGCTGGTATAGGCGCCCGCCTGGATCTGGACCGAGCCCGAAACGCCGGCCGTCCCGTCGAACAGCTTCTGGCCGTTGAAGGTGGTGTTGGTCAGGATGGTCGAGATCTGCGCCGACAAGGCGTCCTGTTCGACGGTGATGCTCGTCTTGTCCTGCGCCGAATAGGTCGCGTTGGCCTTCTGCACCGCCAATTCGCGCATCCGCTGCAGCATGTTGCTGACTTCCTGGAGCGCGCCTTCGGCGGTCTGCGCCATCGAGATGCCGTCGTTCGCGTTGCGCACGCCCTGGTTCATGCCGCGAACCTGCGCGGTCATCGAGGACGTGATGGCGAGGCCTGCCGCGTCGTCCATCGCCGAGTTGATGCGCTTGCCGGTCGACAGGCGGTTCATCGACACGTCCAGCCCGTTCTGGGCGGAAACGGATGCGTTGGCGGCACGTAAGGCCGTGATGTTGGTGGCGATCACCGTCATGGTTGTTCTCCAAAGCTGGAGCTCTCCGCCGCCCCCAAGGCGAAGGTCGAGCTGCCACCACGGAAAACGGTCGCCTTGCGCCGCACTTTAGGAAAAAATGCAGCGGGCGACGATTTTTTTCTAAAACCGCCCCCCGCCATCGGTTCGCGATGGTGGGGGGGGCGGTCCTTTGATCCGGGAGGACGATCCCGGAACCCTGGGATTAACCGAGCAGCTTCATCACGCCCTGCTGCGACTGGTTCGCCTGGCTCAGCATCGCGGTCGAGGCCTGGGCGAGGATCTGCGCCTTGGCGAGCGCGGTGGTTTCGGTCGAGAAGTCGGTGTCCTCGATGCGGCTGCGTGCTTCGGACAGGTTGGTCATGGTCGAGGTGGTGTTGTTGACCGCCGACTGGATCTGGTTCTGGGTCGCACCCAGACCGGCCCGTGCCGTCGCCACCGCCGTGATCGCGGCGTCATACTGGGCCAGCGTCGCAGCGGCCGATGCCGTCGCGGCGTTCGCCGCCGTCTCGCCGCCGCCGCCGGTCACGGCGACCAGGGCCGCGCTGCCGGTTGCCTTGGAGAAGTCGGTCGACTTCAGCGTGATCGCATCCGCCGAGCTGGCACCCGTCTGGATGTTGAAGCCGGTGGCAGCCGCGGCGTTGAACAGCGCCTTGCCGTTGAAGGTGGTGTTGCTGACCACGCTGTTGATCTGCACGGCCAGGGCGGCCTGTTCGTTCTGGATGTTGGTCTTGTCGGTCGCCTGGTAGCTGTCGTTCGACGACTGCACCTTCAGTTCGCGCATCCGCTGCAGCATGTTGTTGACCTCGTCCAGCGCACCTTCGGCGGTCTGCGCCATCGAGATGCCGTCATTGGCGTTGCGGATACCCTGCGCCATGCCGCGGATCTGCGACGTCATCGATGCCGAAATCGCCAGGCCTGCCGAGTCGTCCGCTGCCGAGTTGATGCGCTTGCCGGTCGACAGGCGGTTCATCGAGGTGTTCAGGGCGTTCGACGCCATGTTGTTGGCAGCAGTGGCACGCAGGGCGCTGATGTTCGTGGCGATAACAGTCATGGTTCGTCCTCCAAATTTCCCGACGGTCCCCTCGTTGTCCGCTGGGACCCTCGAGCCGTCGAAATGAAGAACGGCCGCATTCCGGCAGGTTTTAGCCGCCAAACGGCAATTTCCTGCCCTTAAGTTTTGCCGGTTTTGCCGTTTCACGGGCGAGCGGGCGGGCTGGCGCGCCCCTGCCCCCGCCCCGGCGCAGGCGGGCGCATCGCGCGCGGAAAAAACTTGCCGCAACGATTGCCGCATTAACCCGCACTTTACCAAGGAAAGGGCATTGCGAAGTCACGAAAGGACTTGTCGCCGATGCCGTCGATTCACCCCTCCCCCGCGCTGGTTAAGCAGAAATACGCGCTGATTTCCGCTTTGCGCGCCCAAGGTCTGGCCCTTGCCGAACCCGGCGCTGCGCCTCAGGCCGGGGATATGTTCCTGCTGGCACCGGGCGACATGGTCACCCATCCGACCCGCACCGTGATCGTGGCCGACGGCCCCGTCGCCTCGATCACCCCGATGCAGGGCGGCCAGCCGATCACGGTCACCTATCCGAGCAGCGAGGCAGGCGTCGGCAACAGCGTCGTGCGCGCCCTCGTCGCCGGTCCGCAGATGCCGACCGCCGCCGACCCGGAAAGCCTGGCGCTGTTCACCCTGGCGGAGCGCGTGGCCCAGTCGGACATCACCGTCCTGATCAACGGCCCCACTGGCACCGGCAAGGAAGTGGTCGCCCGCACCATCCACGCCCAGTCCGCCCGCGCGAACAAGCCGTTCGTCGCGATCAACTGCGCCGCGCTGCCCGAATCGATGCTCGAGGCGCTGCTCTTCGGTCACCAGAAGGGCGCGTTCACCGGCGCGGCGCAGGCGGGCGAAGGTTTCTTCCGCGCGGCGGACGGCGGCACGCTGCTGCTCGACGAGATTGCCGAAATGCCGCTTCAGCTGCAGGCCAAGCTGCTGCGCGTGCTGCAGGAGCGCGAGGTGATCCCGCTCGGCGCGTCGATGCCGCAGTCGGTCGACGTCCGCGTCATCGCCTGCGCCAACCGCGATCTGCAGGCCGAAGTGGCGGCAGGCCGGTTCCGCGCCGACCTTTACTACCGCCTGTCGGTCTTTCCGCTGACCACCAAGTCGCTGTGCGAGCGTCGCATGGACATCCCCGCGCTCGCCGCGACGATGATCCTGCGCCATGCCGCCGGTCGCACCGCCATTCCGTGGCCGAGCACCGCCGCGATCGACAAGCTGGCCATGCACAACTGGCCCGGCAATGTCCGCGAGCTGGAGAATGTGATCCAGCGCGCGCTGCTCTTCGCGGGCGGTGCGACCATCGAGCCCGAGCATATCGTGTTTGACCGCCCGATGATCGCCAACGACCTGGACGACGAGCCGCTGACCGTGACGACCGCGGAAGCCACGCTGGGCAAGGTCGTGCAGATGAGCGAATTCGCCGCGATCCGCGACATGCTGGCCGCGTGCGGCGGCAACCGGGTCGAGACCGCCAAGCGCCTGGGCATCTCGGAGCGTACCCTGCGCTACCGCCTGGCCAAGGCGCGCGAGCAGGGCGAAGAGATCATCCGCCCGTCTAGCCGGGCCGTGATGGCATGAGCGTCGGTGGCATCGGCGGCGCAATGAGCGTCGACCGGGTGATGGCGCTTCGCGCCCAGATCCTGGAACGCAATCAAGCGCTGAAGGCGGCAAGCCAGGCCGGTGCCAACCAGGCGGCACAGGCCGCCTCGACTCAAGCTCCCGCGGCCCCGGCGACCTTCGCCGACACGCTGGAGACCGCGCTGAAGGGCGTGAACGAAGGCCAGCAACAGGCCGCCCGACTCTCCGAATCCTATGAACGCGGCGAAACCGTCGACATCGCCAAGGTGATGATGGCGCGCCAGCAGGCATCGGTCGGGTTCGAGGCCACGCTGCAGGTCCGCAACAAACTCCTGTCCGCCTATAAGGACATCATGAGCATGCCGGTGTAAGATGAGCACTGCCCTCACCCCCGCATCGACCAATCCCGCACCGGCCCTGCCGCCCTTGCCGGAAAAGTTCGCCAACCCGCTCCGCCAGATCAAGTCGGTCATGGCGCAGCCCGCGGTCCGCCGTTCCGCGCCGATGGCGCTGCTCGTCGGGCTGATCGCGGCCGCCGCGCTGGCCTGGATGGCGCTGTCGAGCCCGCCGCAGAAGACGCTGTTCGAAAATCTGTCGGACGCGGACAAGCAGGCCGTCACCTCGGCGCTGTCCACCGCGAACATCAAGAGCAAGATCAACGACGGCACCGGCGCGCTGACCGTGAACGAGGAGGATTACGCCAAGGCGCGGATGCTGCTGGCGGGCCAGGGCCTGCCCAAGCAGGCGCCCGGCGGTTACGCGATCCTCGACCAGTTGCCGATGGGCGTCAGCCGCGCGGTCGAGGGCGAACGCCTTCGCCAGGCGCGCGAGAGCGAGATCGCCCGCTCGATCCAGGAGATCGACGCCGTCGCCGAAGCGCGCGTGCACCTCGCCACGCCCGACGCCTCGCCCTTCATCCGCGACAAGTCCTCGCCCTCGGCCTCGGTGGTGCTCAAGCTCAACGCCGGGCGCTCGCTGTCGGAGGCGCAGGTCCAGTCGATCATCAATCTCGTCGCCTCGTCGGTGCCGGGCATGAAGCCCGAGGACGTGACCGTCGTCGACCAGATGGGTGCGCTCCTGTCCAAAAAGGGCGGCGAGGGTGCGGCCGGCGACGATCGCCGCATCGATTTCCAGCGTCGCCTGGAAGAGAAGTACCGCACCCAGCTGGTCCAGCTGCTGACCCCGCTGGTCGGCGCGGGCAACTTCACCGCCGAGGTGCAGGCCGACGTCAACCTGGACGAGACGAGCGCGACCAGCGAACGTTACGACAAGGACGGCGCGCTGCGCGCCGAAACCGGCAACTGGACCGGCAACCAGAAGGACCCGACGACGCCGGGCGGTATTCCGGGCGCGCTGTCCAACACGCCGCCGCCCGCCAGCATGCTGCAGCAGCCGCAGGCCGCCAACGGCGCGAGCGGTGCGCCGCCCGCCGATGGCAAGCCGGTCGCCGGTGGCCCGGGCGTGAACCCGGAAAAACAGTCCGACGCCTATCAGCGCGCCTATGACCTGAACAAGCAGGTGTCGGTGACGCGCGCCGCGCCGGGGTCGATCAAGCGGCTGACCGTCGCGGTCCTGCTGCGCGATCCCGCCACTGGCAAGCGCAGCCAGATGGAAATTTCCCAGATTTCCGACCTGGTGAAGTCGGCGGTCGGTTTCGACCAGCAGCGCAACGACAACGTCACCGTCATCAGCCGCAAGTTCGCCGATGCCGGTATGGAGGACAAGCGCGCCTGGTACGATGCCAGCTGGATGCCGGTCGCCGCGCGCAACGCGACCGCGCTGGTCATCGCGCTCCTCGTCCTGCTGCTCGGCGTGCGGCCGCTGGTCAAGGCGATGACCAAGAAGAAGGACGAACCCGCGGCCAACGCGCTGCCCATGGGCGCCGCCGACGGCGCACCCGGCCAGATCCTGACCGGTGCCGACGGCGCGCCGATGGTGATGAATGCCGAAGGGGTCGCCGTGCCGCTCGACGCCGCCGCGCTCGCCGCGCTGTCGGCGGCCGGGATCGACATCGCCAGGATGAACCCGGCGCTGGCCGCGCCCGCCGAGCCGTCGGTGCTGCCGCCCGTGACGCTCGACGATATCGAACAGTCGACCCATCTCGACGACCGCATCGTCAAGGTGCGCGGCTTTACCCGCGACAACCCCGCGCGCGCCGCACTCGCCGTTCGTGACATGATCCGCACGTCGGAGGAGGCCGCGTGACGACCGCCACCGATACGCGGACCTATACCGGCGTCGAGCGCGCCGCGGTCCTGATGATGCTGGTGGGCGAGGCCGAGGCCGCCGCCATCCTGCAGAAGCTGGACCCGGACGAGGTGCGCGAACTGGGCCGCGCCATGTATTCGATCGCCGACGTCAGCGAGAACGAGGTCGACGCCGTGCTCGACAATTTCGTCGGCGCGGCCCGTGCCCGCACCTCGATCGCCTTCGAGCCCAAGCCGATGGTCGAGAACATGATGACCCGCGCGCTCGGCCCCGAACGGGCCGACACCGTGCTGTCGCGCATCATCCCGCCCGAGGCGCAGTGCGAGATCGACATGCTCGACTGGCTGGACGCCGCCGACATCGCCAAGATCGTCGAGAAGGAACATCCCCAGATCGGCGCGGTCATCATCGCGAACTGCGATCCGGCGGTCGCGGGCCAGGTGCTCGAACTGCTGCCCGAGATCATGCAGCCCGATATCCTGCACCGCGTCGCCCGGCTGGGTCCGGTGACGCCGCAGGCGGTCGAGACGCTGAACGCGGTCCTGCAACGGCGCGCCGGCGGCGGTGGCGGTGGTGCGGGCGGCGGCGGCAACGGCCTGGCCATGGGCGGATCGCGCGAAGCCGCCAAGATCCTGTCGAGCGCGCGCAAGGCGACCGAACAGCGGGTCATGCCCAAGCTGTTCAAGATCGACCGCGACGTCGCCAAGCAGATCGAGGAGGCGCTGTTCATCTTCGAGAACCTGCTCGAGATGGACGACAAGAATCTGGGCACCCTCATCCGCAACGTCGACGGCGAAGTGCTGATCCGCTCGCTGAAGGGCGCGGACGAGGTGGCACGCGAACGCTTCCTGGGCTGCATGTCGGCGCGGGCGGCGACGGGCATCCGCGACGAGATCGAAGGTCGCGGGCCGATGAAGCTGACCGAGGTGCTGGAGGCGCAGAAGGCGATGATCGCCGTCGCGCGCAACCTGGCCAAGGAAGGCACGATCATGATGGGCGGGGGCGAGGACGATTATGTCTGATTTCGTCGCGGGTTTCTCCGCGCGTCAGAACGCGGCGGCGGCCGCGCTGCAACAGGCGTTCGTGCCACCGGGCGGCTTTTCCCGGACCGACATGCCGGGGCTCGCCGGGCTGGGCATCGACCTGAATGCCGAGCCGTTCTCGTTCCGCGCGCGCGCGCCCATGCCGGGCGGCCAGACCGCACCCGATCCCGCCGCCGAGGTCCGGCCGCGCCACTTCCACCCGGTCAACCGCGCCGAAGACCCGACCGAGGGCTGGGATCCGTTCGCCGCGTGCGACGACAATGCCGAGCCCGCCGCCGATCCGATCGCGACGGCCCGCGCCGCCGGTTATGCCGAGGGCTATGCCGCCGGGGTCGATGCCGCCACCGCCGAATTCCAGGCGCTGGTCGAGGGGCAGGCGCGCGACGGACAGTTGATCGAGGGTATCGCCCAGGCGCTGACCTCGCGCGTCGATCGCGAACTGATGGCGGGCCAGTTGCGCCACACCGTCATGACGCTCGTCACCCGGCTGGTGGGCGAGATCGGCGTCGATGCCGACCGCCTGGCCACCCGCATCGAAGGTGCGATCGACCTGCTGACCAACACGCAGGAATCGGCCATGTTGCGCGTCCACCCTGAGGATGTCGCACTGCTCGACGGACGCCTGCCACAGACCATCTTTCCCGTCGGCGATCAGACCATCGAACGCGGCAGCTTCGTGCTCGAAAGCGCCTCGACCATCGTCGAGGACGGGCCGCGCCTGTGGCTGGATCAGCTGGCCGCCGTCATGGACAAGGTTCCGGTTCCATCATGCTGAATCGATTCACCGCCGATTATCTGGAAACGCTGGCCCAGGCCGATTTCGCGCCGCGCGCCACCGTGTGCGGTCGCCTGTCCTCCTATGACGGGTTGTTGATGGAAGCGGTCGGCCTGTCACTGCCGGTCGGCACCGTCTGCGCGATCGGCGACAAGCCCGAGGAACGGGTCGAGGCCGAGGTGATCGGCTTTCGCAACGGCCGCACCCTCCTGATGAATCTGGGTGGCCCCGCCCCCCTGTTGCCGCGCGCGCCGGTGCGCCCGCTCGGCCCTCCCGGCGAGGCGGAGGTCGGTGCGGCGATGCTGGGCCGCGTGGTCGACGGGTCGGGCAAGCCGATCGACGGCCTGGGCCCCATTCGCGGCGCGGGTCGCTGGCCGCTGGCGGGCCGGATGCAGTCGCCGCTCGACCGCGGTCGCGTGCGCGAGCCGCTGGACGTCGGGGTGCGCGCGATCAACGGCCTGCTGACAATCGGCCAGGGCCAGCGCGTCGGCATCATGGCGGGCTCGGGCGTCGGCAAGTCGGTGCTGCTGGGCATGATGGTGCGCGCCGCGCGCGCCGACGTCATCGTCATCGGCCTGATCGGCGAACGCAGCCGCGAGGTCGCCGACTTTCTGGAGACGAAGGTCGCCGGCGAAGCCCGCGCGCGTTCGGTCGTGGTCGCGGTCCCCGCCAACCACTCGCCGGTGCTGCGTATTCGCGGCGCCCTGCGCGCCACCGCCATTGCGGAGGCGTTCCGTGCAGAGGGCAAGAAGGTCCTGCTGATCATGGATTCGCTGACCCGCGTCGCCCATGCCGGTCGCGAGATCGGGCTGGCGCTGGGCGAGCCCGCCTCGGCGCGCGGCTATCCGCCCTCGGCCATCGCGATGCTGCCCAACCTGATCGAGCGGGCGGGCGCCGATGCGCATGGCACCGGTTCGATCACCGCCATCTATACCGTGCTGGCCGATGGCGACGACGGCAACGACCCGGTCGTCGACTCGGCACGCTCGATCCTGGACGGGCATATCGTGCTGAACCGCCATCTCGCCGAGCGCGGCGTCTATCCGGCGATCGATATCGGTCCCTCGGTCAGCCGCGTGATGACCGACATCGTCGGCAAGCCCCACGCCATGGCCGCCCGCACGCTGCGTCGTCATCTGGCGACCTATGAGGAGAACCGCGACCTGGTGCTGATGGGCGCGTACCGCGCGGGCGCCGACCCCGCGATCGACGCCGCCATCGCCTGCCACCCGGCGGTGATGGAATATATCCGCCAGGATGCCGACGAGATCGTGCCGCTCGACCATGCGGTCGAGGAACTGGTCGGCGTGTTCGGCCAGGCGGGGGCCTGACGCACCATGGCCGACCGCCAGCAGGCGATGCTTAACCGGCTGCACCGGGTCCGCACGCTGCAACTGAACCTGACCCGCGCCGAGGAAGCGCGGGCGCAGGAACGCGTCTCGACCGAGCAGTCCCTGTCGCAGCGTATCGCCCAGCTGGTCGAGGCTGTGTCGCCGGTCGCCGCGCCGCCGACCGCCGCCGCCGGATTGATGGCGCGCGCGCATTTTCGCGGACGCCTGCTCGAATCAGCCGATGCCGCCACCGCGCGGGTCGCCGCCGCCGAACAGCGCGCCGCCCTGGCCGCCGAACAGACCCGCGAGGCCAAGCGCGACCAGACCGCCGTCGAAAAGCTGCTCGAACGCGCCCGCGCCGCCGCCATCCGCGCCGAGATGCGCGCACTGGAGGACATGCCCGCCGCCGGTTCGCGCGGCGGCTTGGGGCGGGGTCCGGACCGGGACCGCAACCGGCACGATCCTTGCTGACGGTGTCCTATCATGTCAGCCATCCCCTCTTTCCTTTCGCCCGACGCGTCCTCGCCCAGCCGGGCGACCTCGCTCCGATCGCGGCCCGATGCCACGGGCGCGGCCGGGCAACCCCCGAAATTCGCTGACTTTCTGACCGCCAGCGTGGTCGTGCCGCCGCCCGGGGGCGACACGGGCATGCCGATCGCTTCCAAGCCCGCTGCGGGCGCGATCGACGGTGCGGCAATGCCCGAGGCTCCGATGGCGGCATTGCCCGGCAACGGCTTGCCGACCCCCGCGCCTTCCTTGCCGGTCATGCCCGCCGTCCGGGCGGATAGCCCGAGCGCGGTGCCCGTCACCGCTGAGGTAGTTGCCGGTGAGCCCGTTTCCGCTGCGCCTGTCGCGGCCGGAGCGGACACCGTCACGCCGCTTGCTACCCGGTCCGTCGCGAAGGCGATGCCAAGCGATGGTGCGCCGCTGCCCGACAAGCTTGTCCAGACGGCCACCGACGACGAACCGACCGGAGATACCGATACCCCGAGCGATCCGTTGGCGACCAAGGACGACGACGAGCCCGGTAACGCACCCGGACCAGCCATCGCCACGCCCATCCTGCCCGACGCGGCCGTCATACCGTTCGCGATGGCACCCACGCCCGACGCGACACCCGATGCCGCGCCGGTCGCAGCCGCGCCGACGCCCGCCATTCCGCCCGCCGCTCGTGCGACGACCGGCCCCGTGGCGGCATCGAGGGTCTTTGCATCGCTGCGTCAGGCAACGGCCGATACCTCTTCGCTGGGCCTGGCTCCCTCCTCTTCGGCCGGTCCCATGGTCGCGGCCATGCCGTCTTCGGCGGGCACGCCATCGATCGCGCTGCCCGCCATGCCGGACGCGGCCGCCACTGGCCCGGCGACGCCGATGACGACCACCGCGAATCCGGCGCCGTCCGCCAATATTCCCGCCTTCCGGCTGGTCGCCATGCCGGTGGCCACGACGCCCGAGACGGCACCGCCGCCGCTGGCCACGCTGCCCAGCGGCCCGCTGAGCGTGACCCAACCGGCACAGGCGACCGCGACGATCGGCCTGCTGGCGGGCGCGCTGCGCGGGGCGGCGACGCCGGTTCGCGACGAGGATCCGCTGGACGACCCCGCCCGGCCGACCACCGCGGCGATCGACCCGGCCGCGCTGGCCGCAACCGACCTGACCCGCCCCGTGGCGTCCGCCAGCGCGCCCGACCAGCCGCCGCTCGACATGACGCAGGCGCATTGGCCGCAGGGCATGATCGAACGCATCGACCGCATGCGCGAGGATGCCGCCACCGCCGACACCCGGATCCAGCTGTCGCCCGACGCGCTGGGCGGCATCGCGGTGGCGATTCGCCAGGATGACCGCGCGACCCATATCCATTTCACCGCCGACCATGCCGGCACCGCCGCGATGCTCGCCGATGCGCAGGGCCAGCTCACCCGGCTGGCCGAGGACAAGGGCATGCGGCTGGGCGATGTGGCGGTGGCGTCCGGTAGTACGGGCGGCGGCATGGCGGGCGGGTCCGACATGGGCCAGTCGCTGCGCGACCAGCGTCCCCCCGCCCAACCCGCGCCGGTGATCCCGTCGCGGCCGCGCGGCAGCGGCACCTCCCTCTTCGGCGAGGAATCGGTCGGATCGTCCCCGACCGCCTCGCCTTCCACCCCATCCATCCGAATCGCCTGAGGAACTGAACTATGAGCGACGCGAAAGACACGCCCACCGATGATGCGCCCAAGAAGAAGAAGGGCAAGCTCGGCAAGATTATCGTCATGGTCGTCGGCGTCCTCGTCCTGCTGGGCGGTGGCGTCGGTGCCGGGCTCTATGCCGCCAGTTCGGGCCTGATCGGCGGCCACGGCGCGAAGGCCGAAAAGGCGGGCCATGAGGAAGCCGAGGCCGATGCCAGCCATCCCGGCCCCAAGCTGGTGCCCAAGGCCGAGCAGAAGCGCGCCGGAGCCGAAGGTGAAGGGGGCGAAGGCGGTCATGGCGGCGGCGAAGGTGGCGGCCATGGCGAGGGTGGCGAAGGCGGCGGCGATCACGAGAATGTCGGCATGAAGACGCCGGTGGGCGATGGCGGCGAGCGCTATGCGTCCAACTATTACCAGCTGCCCAAGGACTTCACCTCGAACCTGCGCGACTCGATCCATATCGTCCAGGTCGGGCTGGCCATCTCGACCCCCTATGACGACACGGTCATCAACAATCTGAAGACCAACGACCTGGCGGTCCGCTCGGCGGTGCTGATGACGCTGGGCGATGCCAGCGAGGACATGGTGACGTCGGGCGACGGCAAGCGGCAGCTCCAACGGCGTCTGGTCGACGCGATCAACGAGATTCTTCGCCAAAAGGAGGGATTCGGCGGCGTCGCTAACGTCTACTTTACCAATTTTGTTGTTCAGTGAGGCATGGTTAACGCCGCCCCTCAGGTTGAACGTCGCGAACGTCCGCGGGATCAGTATGTCGCTGATCACGGGGTGCTGGGCTCGCACAAGATCAACCCGTTCGGCGATCTCCACACGATGCAGCATTTGTCCGCGCGACTGGCGCGGACGCTGCGCGGCCTGTTCGAATCGCTCCTTCGCGAAGAGTTGCGCTGCTGGGCCGAGCCGCTGGTGGTCCAGCGCTTCTCGGATTACCGGGCCGAGCGCGGCGACGGCCTGAGCGCCTGGATGCCGATGGTCATGTCGTCGTTGAACGGCATGTCCGCCGATGCCCAGGCGCTGGTCGTCATCGAGGGCGGGTTCGGCATGTCGCTGATCGACCTGTTCTTCGGCGGCACCGGCGCAGTTCCCGATCCCCTGCCACCCGAATTCTCACCCGCGGCCGAGGCGATGATGACCCAACTGGGCGGCATGATGGCGACGCCGATGCGCAACGCCTGGGACTCGCTCGCCAAGCTCGACTTCCGCGCCGGTCGCACCGAATCCTCGCCCGCCCTGCTGTCGGGGATCGAGGGCGAGGATGCGATGATCGTCACCCGTTTCGGCCTGGCCCGCCAGGATCGCCGCCCCTCGATGCTCGACATCCTGTATCCGGTCAGCGCGTTGAAGCCGCACGGCTCCGCCCTTACCGGCAAGGTCGTCGACAACAAGGGCGAGGCGCATCCGACCTGGCGCGGCGACCTGACGCGCGCGGTGATGACGGTGCGCTTCCCGGTCCGCTCGGTGCTCGCCGAACCCGTCGTGCCGCTCAGCCGCCTGATGGACCTGAAGATCGGCGACGTGATTCCCATCAGCTTCGGCCCGGAAGTGCCGGTGATGGTTGGCGGCGACCTGCTGGGCACCGGCACGGTCGGCACCGCCAATGGCCGCGCCGCCGTTCAGCTCACCTCGCTCGCCCGCTCGCCCGAGGCGCTCGCGCAATCCTTTGAAGGACACCAACAATGAACGATATGGCCGGGGGCTTCCCCGTCGACACGTCGGTCGCCGCCAATTTCCGGCTGCTCCAGGACGTCGACGTCAAGCTGACCGTCGAGATCGGCTCGACCCAGCTGACGCTGCGCGAGCTGCTGGCGCTGTCCGAATCGAGCGTGATCGAACTGGACCGCCAGGCCAATGAGCTGCTCGACGTGCTGGTCAACGGCACGCTGATCGGGCGCGGCGAAGTGGTGACGGTCGGCGACCGGTTCGGCGTGCGCATGACCGAGCTGGTCAACCCCGACAAGCGCGGCTGATCCTACGATGCTCTGGTCCTATATCCTGAAGCTGGTCGTCCTGCTGCCGCTGATCTGCGGCCTGATGATCGGTTGCCTGTATCTCTGGCGTCGCCTGGAAACCCGGATGCCGGGCCGCCCGGCGACGCGGCTGATCCATGTCCGCGAAACGATGATGATCTCGCCCGGCCTGCGCCTGGCGGTCATCGAGTTCGAGGGGCGTAACCTGCTCGTCTCGGTCGGGCGCGGCGGTGTCCAGCTGGTCGACAAGGTCGAGGGTAAGGGCCCGGTCACGCCGGTCACGCCGACGCCGATGGAACCGACCATGCCGCGCCGTCCCGACTTCGTCTCCCGCTTCGCGCCCAAGAAGTTCGACCAATGAGCATTTCCGTGACCCGCCGGGGCACCGGCCCCGCGCTGATCCGCACGCAGGATGCCGGTGCGGCGCGCCGCAGCCTGAAGCCGCTGTGGATCGTGCTGGCGCTGCTGCTGGCGCTGGTCATCGCGATGCCGGCCTTTGCCCAGGCCGCACCGGCCGCCGCTCCCGCCGCAGCACCCGCACCGGGCGTCGGCGACGCGGTCGACCGCGCGATCGGCCAGCTGGGCGGCGGCGCCAATGGCGGGTCGGGCTCGCTGAGCCTGTCACTCCAGGTCCTGATCATCATGGGCCTGCTGACGATCCTGCCGGGCATCATCCTGATGATGACCAGCTTTACCCGGATCGTCATCGTGCTCGCCATCCTGCGCCAGGCGATGGGCCTGCAACAGACGCCGCCCAACCAGGTGCTGATCGGCCTGTCGATGTTCCTGTCGCTGTTCATCATGGCCCCGACCATCAACCAGATGAACACCCAGGCAATCCAGCCCTATGCCGAAGGACGCCTGCCCGGCACCGAGATGATCAAGGCCGCCGGTGCGCCGCTTCACGCCTTCATGGCCAAGCAGACCCGGATCAAGGACGTGTCGATGTTCGCCGAGATGGCGAAATCGGGCCCCTATGCCAGCCCCAACGACATTCCCTATGCCGTGCTGCTCCCCGCCTTCGTCACCTCGGAGCTGAAGACCGCGTTCCAGATCGGCTTCCTGATCTTCCTGCCCTTCATCGTCATCGATCTGGTCGTCGCGACCGTCCTGATGGCGCTGGGCATGATGATGCTGTCGCCCTCGATCATCTCGTTGCCGTTCAAGCTGCTGCTGTTCGTGCTGGTCGACGGATGGGCGCTGACCATGGGCAGCCTGGCCAACAGTTTCGCGACATAGGGGGTGCCCCCCCTAATTCCTCTCCTGCAAGGGGAGGGGGACCAGCAAAGCTGGTGGAGGGGTGTCCAGCTATCGAGAGGGCGACACCCCTCCGTCAGGCCTTCGGCCTGCCACCTCCCCTTCCAGGGGAGGAATGGTTGGATTGTCGCGAGGAAGCCCTTCGTTAACCAATCTTGGCCATAATCCGTGCCAGCCCAAAGCCATGCCGAGGGCCATGGAAACACCCCATCCGGGACGAAGACCGCATCATGGACGCCCAATATTTCCTGACGCTGGCCAACCAGACCATGTGGGTGCTGGCGCTGGCCGCCGCCCCCATCCTGCTGCCGGTGCTGGTATCGGGCCTGGTCATCGGCATGGTGCAGGCCGCGACCTCGATCAACGAACAGACCCTGTCGTTCGTGCCCAAGCTGATCGTCGTCGCCGTCTCGATCCTGATCTTCGGCAGCCTGATCATGGGCCTGCTCAGCGACTTCACCGTCAGCATGTTCGAGCGCATCCCGGACCTGGTAAAGTGAAGGTCTGGGTAAAATAAAATGCTCGGCTTCGGCCTCTCGATCGAGCCACAGGCCTGGGCGATCCTGTTCATCATGATCCGGGTCGGGGCGGCGTTCATCACCGCGCCCGTCTTCGGCGCGGTGTCGATCCCCCTGCCCGTGCGGATCAGCCTGGCCGGGGCCATCGCCTTTCTGGTGAACCTGGCGCACCCCGTCGTGCCGCCGCCCGTGATCTTCGCGGTGCCCACCATCATGGCGGTGGTGGCCGAGGTGATCGTGGGTCTCGCGCTCGGCCTGATCCTGCAGGTCGCCTTCACCGCCCCCCTGGTCGCCAGCGAGCTGATCGGCGGGTCGATGGGCATCAGCTTCGCGTCCACGATCGACCCGCTCAACGGTCGTTCGACCCAGGCGCTGGGCCAGTTCTTCACGGTCATGCTGACCCTGTTGTTCCTGTCCGTCGACGGGCACCTCGTCCTCGTCGACACGATCGTCAAAAGCTATGACGCGCTGCCCCCCGGCCGGGCCTGGATGGACCCGGCGCAATTCCGTGCGATCGCGCTGTTCGGCAGCTATGCCTTCCTGGCGGGCCTGTTGCTGGCGCTGCCGGTCGGCTTCCTGCTGCTTTGCCTGAACCTCGTGATGGGCATGATGAGCCGCGCCGCGCCCTCGCTCAACCTGTTCTCGGTCGGCCTGCCCGCCGCGCTCACCATCGGCGTCATCGCCATCGCCGTCGCCTTCCCCGCCATGGGTGACTATATGCTGGTCATCATCCGCGAAGGGCTTGCCGCCACCGTAACACTGGTGCTCGGCTGATGTCGGAGGGCGGCGAAAAGACAGAAGCCCCAACCCAAAAGCGTCGCGACAAAGCGCGCGACGACGGGCAGATCCTGCGCAGCAAGGACCTGGCGGCGGCGCTGGTGATGATGGCGGGTATCGCCTGGCTGATGTTCGCAGGGCCCACCCTTTTGGGTGCGTGCAAGGCGGTGATGGCGACGAGTTTCCAGTTCACCCATGCCGATGTCGAGGATTTCGAGCCGTTTCGCCCGCTGATGGAGGCGGGGTGGAAGCTGCTGCCCTCGATGGCGTCGCTGTTCGCGATCACCATCGTCGCGACCGTCGCGTCGCAGGCCGGGCTGGGCTCGCTGCGCTTCAATCCCAAGGCGATCGCGCCCAAGCCGTCCAAGCTGAACCCCGCCTCGGGCCTGAAGCGCATCTTCGGGATGCAGGGCTGGACCGAACTCGGCAAGTCGCTGCTGAAGGTCGTGCTGCTCGGTGCGATCGGCGCGTACATGCTGTGGCGCACCACGCGCCCGACGCTGGGCCTGGCGCAGAGCGACATCAACGGGGCGATCGGACAGCTGGGCGGCACCTTCATCACCATCCTGCTGGTGATGGGGTTCGGCCTGATCCTGATCGCCGGGTTCGACGTGCCGCTGCAGATCTTCCAGCTGTTCTCGAAGCTCAAGATGACCAAGCAGGAGGTCAAGGACGAGCATAAGGAGGCCGAGGGCAACCCCGAGGCCAAGGCGCATATCCGCGCCAAGCAGCGCGAGATGTCGCATCGTGCGGTCCGCGCGGCGGTGCAGGAGGCGCATGTCATCCTGACCAACCCGACCCATTTCGCGGTCGCGCTGCGCTACGAACGCGGCCAGGACGAGGTGCCGGTGGTGGTCGCCAAGGGGCGCGGCGCGACCGCGCTCGCCATTCGCGAGATGGCGGCCGAATATGCCACGCCCGTGCTGGAATATCCGCAGCTCGCCCGCGCCGTCTATTACACCAGCCGCGAGGGGCAGGAGGTGCGCCCCGACCTGTACCAGGCGATCGCGGTCATCCTGGCCTTCGTCTTCGGCCTCAACGCGGGTGCGGGCGGCACGGCCCAGCCGCCGGTCGAGGTCCCGGTCGAGGCGCGCTTCGACGAAAACGGCCAGCTCGCATCATGAGGTCCGTACTGATTCCACTCGCTTCGTCGCATCGCCCTAAAGCCCGACCCGCGCCGGTCGTTACCGATGACGTACCCGTGTCGGAGCGCCGTCGATGACGACCATTTCTTCCACTTCCTCGTCGACCGCCACCCCGACGCCCACGCCGTCGACGACGGACGCGACCAAGACCGCCGCGCAGGCGCTGTTCAACTCGCTGCAGACGGGGTCGGGCATCGACCTGTCGTCGCTTGTCCCCTCGCTGGTCCAGGCGCAGTTCGCCGCCCGCACCGCCGCGTTGAAGGCCAAGGCCAGCACGCTGACCGCGCAGATTTCGGCGACCTCGACCGTCATGAGCTCGATCACCGACTTTGCCAGCTCGCTCGCCTCCCTGGCCAAGGGCGGCACGCTGGCGACCCAGGCGACCAGCAGCAATTCGGGCGTGCTGAGCGTGACGACGCAATCCGGTGCCAAGCTGGCGGGCCTGTCCAAGTCGATCACCGTCACCGCGCTGGCCACCGCGCAGACCAACGTCACCAATACCAGCTATGACCGCACCGCGGCGATGGGCACGGGCAAGCTGACCATCAAGGTCGGATCGAACACGGCGGTCGACATCAATTTCCCCGACGGCACCAGCCCGACGCTCGACGATATCGCCAGCAAGGTGAACGCGGCCAAGACCGGCGTGACCGCGTCGGTCATCTCGGACGTCAACGGCAAGGCCTATCTGTCCTTCAGCGGGCCGACCGGTGCCGCGAACAGCTTCACCGTCACCGCCAGCGAGGGCGCGACGCCCGGCCTGTCCAACTTCGCGGTCGGCAACGGCGCGACCAGCACGCGCAGCGCCGCCACCGCCGGCAATGCCCAGATGACCGTCGACGGCGTGTCGGTGCAGCGTGCGACCAACAGCTTCAGCGACCTGATCCCCGGCGTGGCGATGACGCTGAACGCGGTGTCGACCGCCCCCGTGTCGCTGACCGGCACCCGCCCCACCGCCGCGCTGACCTCGGTCGTGTCGGACTTCGTGTTGACCTATAACGACAAGATGGTCGAGCTGAACAAGACGCTCGATCCGCAGACCGGCGATCTGCGCAGCAGCGTGGCTGCGCGTTCGCTGCAACAATCGCTGGCGCGGCTGACCACGTCCAAGATCGTGCCGGGCGACAGTTCGACACCCGGGCCCAAGACGCTCGCCGATCTGGGCGTCGGGACCAACCGGGACGGCACGCTCAAGGTCGACTCGGCGCGCCTGTCGCAGGTGATGGCGCAATATCCCGATGCCGTCGAACAGATGTTCCAGGGCAGCGGCGACAATTTGATCGGCCTGTCGGCGCAGTTGAACAACATCCAGATGGCGGCGACCAGCACCGTCTATGGCCTGGGCGCCACGTCGAAGCAGCTCGCCCAGGACCAGAGCGCCAACCAGCTGGCCCAGAGCAATCTGACCGACGACCAGACATCGACGCAGGACCGGATGACGGCACAGTTCGCCGCGATGAACGCGCGCGTCTCGAGCTACAAGTCGGTTCAGAGCTTCCTGACCCAGCAGGTCAACATGTGGACGAAGAGCAGCAACTGATATGGCCTATGCTACCGGACTATTGGCCGATCCTGCCGCCACCTATCGCCAGATCGACGTGGTCGGTCGGACCGCGACGGCGGACGGCCCCGCGCTCGTCCAGCTTCTCTACGAGGAACTGATCTCCGCGCTGCGCTCGGCCGCCTGGGCGACCGAACATGGCCAGCTCGCGCGCAAGAGCGAGCGGGTGACGCGCGCCACCGCGATCCTGTTCGCGCTCGAGGCGGGGCTCGACTTCGACCATGGCGGCGAGATGTCGATCACCTTCGCCAAGCTCTACGCGGGCGCGCGACGCCAGATCGTGGACGGCTCGCTCGAACAGGACCCGCAGGTGTTCCGCAACGTCGCCGGCAGCATCGCTGACATTGCCGAGGCGTGGGACATGGTGCGCAAGATGAACGCGCCGAAAAAGGGCAACTAAGCCCGGCCTTCGACATCCGGCATCCGGTCACGCTGCACGATGCCGAAGCGCGCAGTTACCGCCGGAACCAGTGTTTCTGCACGAAATAGATGACGATCCCCACCGCGATCAGCGTGCAGGCACCCAGGATCGCGTCGAATGCCCAGCTTTCGTCGGCATAGGGCAGGTTCTTGACGTTCATCCCGTAAAGCCCGGTGATGAAGGTCAACGGCAGGAACACCATCGCTACGATCGAGATGACCAGCGCGCGATTGTCGATCTGTTCCGCGCGCATGTCGCTCAGCGTCTCGTGGATCAGCGCCGAGCGTTCGCGGATCGATTCCAGCTCCTCGGCCATGCGCGCCGCGCGGTCGGCGGCGGCGGACAAATGCAGCCGGTCGTCGGCGGCCAGCCAGTCGCCGGGCAGCGCGGCCAGCTTTTCGAGTGCGGCGCGCTGCGGATTGAGGAAGCGGCGATAACCGATCGCGGCGACGCGCACCCGGCTGACCGTGCGGCGCAACTGGAAGACGCGGTGTTCGTCCAGCTGCTCCTCGCACCCGTCGAGTTCGTCGCCCAGATTGGCGACGTCGGGGTCCATGTCGCCGGTGATCGCGGTGGCGAAGGCGGTGATCAGGTCGCCGGGATCGTTGATCGCGCCCTTCTCCACCTCCTGCCGCACGGCATCCGTCGCCAGCAGCGGGCGGCGGGTCACCGAATAGACCTTTCCCTTCACCGCCCAGATGCGGACCGAGGCGAGCATGTCCGACCCGTCGAGCGGCTCGCTGCTGCGCCCGCGCAGGTTAAGGAACGCCCCCTCGCCCACCGCCTCGCAGCGCGGCCGTGTCTCGGTCGCGGTCAGCGCGTCGATGACATAGTCGTCCAGATGCGCCGCATCGCGCAGCCAGCGTTGCGCGACCGCGTCATTGGTTTCCAGATGCACCCAGACCAAATTCGCTTTGGCGTCCACCGCCTCGCGGATCTTGATCGGCGCGGCATGTCCGTCATCGATGCGATAGGCAAAGCCGGTCATGCGCGCAGGTCCATGGCGAGGTCGACGATCTGCCCCTCGCCCGGCTCGGTCGGCAATGCGTCGCTTTCGATCCGCACCGCATCGGCGCGCGCGCGGTCGAGGATGGCGGGCGGCACATCGGCGCGGTGATAGACCCGGTCGGCGGCGGCCAGCGCCCGCGCCTGGCGCAGCGTCAGGTCGTCGGGATCGGTCGAGGTGAGGACGAACGTCGCGACCTGTGCCGCCGGACGCGCGACGCCCGCCAGCCAGGCGGCAACATCGGTTTCACCGGCCAGCGGATCGAGCGCGCCGCCGGGCGACAGCGCCGCCCCGATCGCACGCCGTCGCTCCGCCCCATCCGGGAAGCGTGCACGCAAACCTGTGCGCGCGGCGTACAACCCCTCGGCCAAGACGCCCAGCCGCGCCGGAAGCAACGTCTCCAGCCGCTGGCGCAGCGCCGCGGCCAGCCCCGCCGACACGCCGCCCGTGCCGATCGCGACGATCACCGGCCCGCGCTCGACGATGGCGGACAGGGTGAAGTCGCACGACGCAGGCCGGTCGACCGCGTTGACCAGCACACCGCGCGCCTTCAGCCGGGCGATGGCGGCTTGCGCCTCATCCTCATCCTCGATGGCGACGATGGCGAGCGCGGCCTGCGCCTCCTCGCCGACGACCTGCGCCCCGGCGCGGTCGAGCAGGCGACGCTTGGCTTCGGCCGGTTCGCCCTCGCCGACCAGAATGACCGGGCGGCCGTTCAAACGGACGAACAGAGGCAGGCTACCGAGGCTCACCCATTCCTCCCCATCTCCAAGCACAGCTTGGGGAGGAATGGCGCCAGCGGCGTCACTTCTTCAACCACTCCGGCACGCGCTCGGCGGCGATGATCGTCTCGGCGGCGATGCGGTCGGCGACGACGGCGAAGCGGTCGCCCTCGACCATGACCTCGGGCACCAGCGGGCGGCTGTTATAGGTCGACGCCATGGTCGCGCCATAAGCCCCGGCGGTGCGGAACACCGCGAGGTCGCCCGACTTCACCGCATCGATCTCGCGGTTCATGGCGAAGGTGTCGCCCGTCTCGCACACCGGTCCGGCGATGTTTGCCATCATCGTCTCGCCAGTCGGCTTGACCGCGACGAATTCGTGATGGGCATCGTAGAGTGCGGGCCGCATCAGGTCGTTCATCGCCGCATCGACGATGACGTAAGGGTTGACGACGCCGGGCTTCACCCAGACGACTTCGGTCGCGAGCACCCCGGCATTGCCCGCGATCACCCGGCCCGGCTCGAACATCAGCTCGACGTCCCAGTCCCTGGTCACGCGCGCCACCATCTCGCCATAAGCGGCAGGGGCGGGCATGACGTCACCCGGCTTGTACGGCACGCCCAGGCCACCGCCCAGATCGACGCGGCTGATGCGATGCCCCGCCCCGCGCAGCTCGGCGACCAGTTCGCCGACGCGCTTGTACGCGGCCTCCAGCGGGGCAAGGTCGCCCAGCTGGCTGCCGATGTGGCAGGCGACACCCTTCAGGTCGATGCCAGGCAACCCCGCCAGCCGGTCGAACATGCCCAGCGCCTGGTCGATCGGCACGCCGAACTTGTTCTCCTTGCGGCCGGTCGAAATCTTGGCGTGGGTGCCCGCATCCACGTCCGGATTCACCCGCAGCGTGGCCGGGGCGACCAGCCCGCGCTCATGTGCCAGCTCGGCAAGGACCGCGCCCTCTTCTTCCAGCTCCAGATTGAACTGGCCAATCCCGGCCTCCAGCGCGGCGACCAGCTCGGCGCGGGTCTTGCCGACGCCCGAGAACACGATGTCCTCCGCCTTCATGCCCGCCGCCAGCGCGCGCCGCATCTCGCCGACCGAGACGACGTCCGCGCCATAGCCTTCGTCGGCCAGCACGCGCAGCACGGCGATGTTCGGGTTCGCCTTGATCGCATAGGCCAGGTGCACGCGCGGCAGGGCGCTCAGCCCCTCGCGAAACACCTGCGCATGACGGCGGAAGGTCGAGGCGGAATAGATATAGACCGGCGTGCCGACCTCCGCCGCGATCCGGGATACGGGCACGTCCTCCACATGGAGTTCGCCGTTCGAGAAGTGAAAATGGTCCATCAGCGGGGGGGCAAATCAAATTCGTCCGAACGCCGATCCTGCGACTGGGTCATCAGTTCATCGGAACGTTGCGGGCGTTGTTGGGGGGTGGCCGTCAGCAGTTGCTGCGGCGTCGGAGTCGCGGTGGCACCGCGCGGGGCCACGGGCAGGCTCTCGCCCTTGGCCGGTTGCAGCCGGTTGGCCGCACCGCAACCGGTCAGCGCCAGCGCGACCAGCAGGGCGAGCGCGGGCTTCATGCCCGCAGGCCCCGTGCGGTCGCGATGGCGGCGCGGACATTGGCGGGCGCGGTGCCGCCGAAGCTGACCCGGCTGGCGACCGAGGCATCGACCGACAGCACATCATAGATGCTGTCGTTGATCCGCGCGTCGATCGCGGTCAGATCCTCGATGGAAAGCTGATGCAGCATCACGCCCTTTTCCTCGGCCAGCTTCACCGCGCGACCCGTGATATGGTGCGCCTCGCGGAAGGGGATGCCACCGACGCGCACCAGCCAGTCGGCCAGATCGGTCGCGGTCGAGAAGCCCGCCTCCGCGACGCCACGCATCCGCTCGGTCCGGAACGTCGCGCTCTGGATCATGCCGGTCATCGCGGCGATGGACAGCGCCAGCAGGTCGTGCGCCTCGAACACCGGCGGCTTGTCGTCCTGCATGTCCTTGGAATAGGCCAGCGGCAGGCCCTTCATCGTGACCATCAGGCTGGTCATGCAGCCCATGATCCGCCCCGAATGGCCGCGCACCAGTTCGGCCGCGTCGGGATTGCGCTTCTGCGGCATGATCGAGCTGCCGGTCGACCATTGGTCGGACAGCGCCACGAAGCCGAAGGGCTGCGACGCCCAGAGAACGAACTCTTCCGCAAGCCGCGACAGGTGCAGCGAGCAGTTGGTCGCCGCCTGCAGATAGTCGATCGCGAAGTCCCGGTCGCTGACCGCGTCCAGCGAATTGCGCGTCGGCGCGTCGAAGCCGAGCGCCGCCGCCGTCATGTGACGATCGACCGGGAACCCCGTCCCCGCCAGCGCCGCCGAGCCCAGCGGGCACTGGTTCATCCGCGCGCGCGCATCGGCGAAGCGGCTGGCATCGCGCACGATCATCTCGTGATAGGCCATCAGGTGATGGCCGAGCGTCACCGGCTGCGCCGATTGCAGATGGGTGAAGCCTGGCATCACGCTGTCGGCATGTTGCTCGGCGCGGGTCAGCAACGCCTCCCGAAGCGCGCCCAGCGCCGCCAGCGTCTCGTCGATCGCATCGCGCACCCACAGGCGGAAATCGGTCGCCACCTGGTCGTTGCGCGACCGGGCGGTGTGCAGGCGTCCCGCGACCGGGCCGATCAGCTGGGCCAGCTTCGCCTCGGTCTGCATATGGATGTCTTCGAGGGTCAGGTCCTCGGCCACACCGTTGGCGGCATAATCCTGCGCGACCTGGTCCAGCCCGGCGGAAATCGTCGCGGCATCCTCGGCCGAGACGATGCCCTGTTTGCCCAGCATGGCGACATGCGCTTTCGAGCCGGCGATATCCTGTTTCCACAATCGCTTGTCGAAGGGGATGGACGCGTTTATCTCGCGCATCACCGCGGCGGGACCTTCTGCGAAGCGCCCGCCCCACATTGCATTGGAGCCGCCCATGTCGTCGCGTACCGTGATCGCCTGTCTCCTGGGGCTGATGGTCGCCGGGTGCGATAAGCAAAGCCCCGCCCCGGAGCAAGCCGGCAACACCTCCACCGGGGAAGTTTCCAGCGGCGAAGTGACCAGCGGCGAGGCCTCGGGCACCGCCACCGCAGAGGCCACCAAGCCCGCCGGAAAGGTCGACCGCACCCACAAGGGCGAGGCCGCGCCGGCGCTGGCCTTCACCACGCTGGACGGCAAACCTGCCAGCCTGGCGGATTTCCGGGGCAAGCCGGTGCTGATGAACCTGTGGGCCACCTGGTGCGGGCCGTGCGTGGCGGAGATGCCGACGCTGGCGGCGCAGGCCGAACGCTCGAAGGGCAAGATCGCGGTGATCGCCGTGGCGCAGGACGATGCCGCCAAGGTGAAGCCGTTCCTGGCGGGCAAGAAGCTGGACGCGCTGCCCATCTATCTCGACCCCAAGCTGTCGTTGAGCGTCCATTACAAGGCGAATTTGCCGACCACGATCCTATACGGGGCGGACGGCAAGGAAATCTGGCGAGTGACCGGCGGCTTCGAATGGGTCGGGGCCGAGGCGGACGGGCTGCTGGCCGAGGCGATGTGATCCGCTGATCCCCCCTGCCGCCCCGGCCCTTGCCGGGCGAGGTGCCGGGGCGGGGCAGCGTGAATCGCACCACCATAAAAAAGCCCCGCCCGGGGTGAACCGGACGGGGCAGGCTGGGGTAAAATAGTCCGGAGAAAAAGGCCGGGCGGCGCGCGACCGCCCGCGGCCCTCGTCAGAATTCCGCCGTCAGGCCGATGAACACCGACCGGCCGACCACGTCGTACATGCCGGGATAGGTGTTGCCGTTCCCGAACGCGGACAGCAGCCCCTGCGCGATGATCGGCGGGTCCTTGTCGAGCAGGTTGTTGACGCCTGCGCGGAAGGTGACGCCGTCCTGAACCTTGGCGGTCGCCGCCAGGTCGAAATAGCTGTACGCCTTGATCCGGCTGTTGAAGAGCGACGGCGTACCGGTCAGGTTCGGGTCGGTCGAATTGTTGGTCAGGTTCGTCGCGCCGATATAGCGCCAGTTGAGCGAGATCGTCCCCACCTTCGACGCGTCGGTCCAGGTGAAGCGCGACTGGTGCCGCCATTCGGGCGTCGGCTGGCCGCAAACGGGACCGAAATAGCCGACGCAGTCATAGGAACCCAGGCCCGGCACCGGCTCGTTCACCAGCTTGCGGTTCCAGGTTCCCTGGAAGTCGATCGCCAGCGATCCCACGCCACCCAGCGGCTGGGAATAGGACAGGCCGAAGTCCACGCCCGAGGTGCGCAGCGAACCCGTATTCTGCGTCGTCGAGACGATATAGCCTTGGTCGCCGAAGATGATGCCGCCGCGCGGATCGCGCTTGAACAGGTTGCAGAAGAACGGATTGCCGGTCGCGATGCACTGGCTGATCGTCTGGTTGACCGAGATCGAACCGATATAGTCGCGCACCTTGATGTCGAAATAATCGACCGAGAAGGACAGCCGCCGCAGGAAGGTCGGCGTCAGGACCAGGCCGGCGGTGAAGGTATCGGCCGTCTCCGGCTTCAGCGCCGGATTGCCGCCGAACTGCGCAGTGCAGGTTTCCGCCGGGCAGTCGGTGATGCGGCCATATTGCGCCTGGGTCACGCCGGTACGGGCGCACTGGGCGAAGGTCGCGGTCGGCGTCGCGGTGGCGCAAGGGTCCTGCGCGCTGACATTGCCGTTGAACTGCGGACCGAACAATTCCGAGACGTTGGCCGCACGGATCGCGCGGTTATAGCTGCCGCGCAGGCGGATATCGCTGCTCGGCGCCCAGGACAGCTCGGCCTTGTAGGTCGAGACGATCTTGGACAGGTTGCTATAGTCCGATCCGCGATAGCCCGCGTTCAGCGACAGGTCCTTGAAGAAGGGGCGGTTCTGGACCAGCGGCACTTCGATTTCCGCGAAGATCTCGTTCACGTCGAAGCGGCCCTGGGTTTCCTTGGTCCCCTTTTGCAGCGCCAGCGCGTCGGCCTTGAACTCCAGGCTTTCATAACGATGCTCGAAGCCGAGCACGACGCCGATGCCGTCGCTCGCGAAGGGCGACGTCACGCCGTACGTGCCCAGGTCCGCACTGATATTGCCGCTGAGCACGGTTTCCTTGTCGACGCCCCGGGTCGAGGTCGGCGCATAGATATAGCCGAACGCCGCGTCCGAAATGCCGTTGTAGCGGAAGATGTCGAGCGGAACGCACTGCGGATCGCTGCCATCGACCACCGACTTGCAGGTCGGGGTGCCGTTGACGTTGACCACCTGGATACCGCGATTGGCGCGGCTGGGGTCGATGTCGTTCTCATAGGTCTCGTTATAGAGGACCGTCGAGAACAGCGCGTTGGCGTCATAGCGGATGCCGGGTGCGATCTCGCCGCGCACGCCGCCCGAGAAGCGATAGTCGGTGTGGCGCAGGTCGTCGCGACGCGGACGGGCGTTGCCCGCCACCGGGCGATAGCCGATGTAAAGCTGCTGCGTCGCGTTGGTGCCATAGGCCGAGCCGCACAGGATATTGCCCTGCTGCGCGCTGAGGAACGGATTGTTGCAATTGACCGAGTAGGTATAGCCCTGGAACAGCGCGGACGGGGCGACCTGCGAATTGGTGTGGTCGTCCATGAACATCACGCTGCCATAGGCTTCGACCGACGGCGTGATCTCGTACCGGGCAAAGGCCCCGGCGGTGTAGCGGGTGTCGTTGCGCTGGAAATAGTTCAGCGGCGCGTAATTGTAGCGGAAGCTGGAATCATACGGCACCCAGGTGCGGTTGCCGTCCCGCGTGTTGTTGAACCGGCCGTTATCGGCGTTCGGGCCCGTGATCGGGTCGAACAGGCCATACTGGTTGTTGCTCGACCCGCCGCAGGTGAGCGTCGAATTGCCCACGCCGGCGGGATCGAACGCGCAGGACGACACATCGCGGCTGCCCTGCAGAATCGGCTTGGTATCGCGATAGCCGAAATAGGCGGTCACATTGCCGCGATTGTCGGGGAAGTTGGTGCCGAAGGCGACGTTGACGTCCAGCTTCTGCCCGTCAAGCACATTGCGGTTCGCCAGGCGGTAATTGGCCTGGCTCTGGACGCCGCGCGCGAAGCTGTTGTCGTTCTGGTGCTGCGCGAAGCCATATTGGATGTCGGTCCGGACGCCTTCAAGATCGTCGCGCAGGATGAAGTTGACCACGCCCGAAATCGCGTCCGACCCGTACACCGCGGAAGCGCCGCCGGTCACCACGTCGATCCGCTTGACCAGCGCGGAGGGGATGAAGTTCAGGTCGTTGGCCTGCACCGGCAGCATGCGCTGGCCGTTGATCAGCACCAGGTTCCGGTTGCTGCCCAGGTTGCGCAGGTTGACGCGCGCGGTGCCGTCCGACCCGTTCGAGGCATTCTCGTTCGCGTCCGGCGTCACCTGCGGCAGGCGGTTCAGCACGTTCTCGACCTGGACCGCGCCCTGATAGCGGATTTCGGTATCGTCCACGACCGTCAGCGGGCTGTTGCTGGTCAGGCTGGGGCGCTGAAGCCGGGTGCCGGTGACGACGATCGAGTCGCCCGCTGCCTCGCGGCCCGTATCGTTGGACAGCTTCGCGGCCTCGGGCGGACAGGGCTTGCCCGGCTCGGGCAGGCAGCGATCGTCGACATTCTGGTCCGTGCCCTGCGTCGCCTGCGCCAGTGCTGGCGAAACCGAAAGCAGCGCGATCGCAATCGCGCCGGCCGAACAGGCCAGCTTCTTGTAATTTCCATTCATGGAAGAGCCCCCTCTTGATTTTATACGATCATATTGCCGCCCCAATACCGTAAGTCAAATAAATTATACGACTTTCTGGAAGGCATCTGATGGCGCGTTTGCAACCGATCGCCGCATGTTGCGTTGCAACATGGCAGGGACACGCCCAGCGCGGTCCCATTCGTCCACATGGGAGATGCCGGAGCCGATGATGCAGGCCAATCGTCGAGAACTCTTCGCGGCCTTTGCCGCATTGGGCCTTGCCCCTGCCCTTTGCGCGCGCGCCGCCGCACAGGGTGCATCCACGGGTGCACCGACCGGCAGGACCGAGCCCTTTTCGTGGGAGTCGCTGCAATCACGCGCCCAGGCGCTGGCCGGGCGATCCTACCGCCCCCAGGCCAAGGTCGAGGCGGCCGCCGCGATCGACTATGATGCGGTTGGCACCATCCGCTACCGCGACGACCGGACATTGGCCGGGGGCATCCGGCTGTTCCCGCTGGGCCGCTACGCCCCCAATCCGGTCGGCATCCATATCGTCGAGAATGGCCGGGCGCGCACCGTCCCCTTCTCCGCCGACCTCTTCACCGCCGAGGCGGGTCATGCGCCGCCGCTGGGTATCGCCGGTTTCCGTGCGATGACGGCGGACGGGAAAAGCGACTGGCTGGCCTTTCAGGGCGCCTCCTATTTCCGCACGGCGGGCGCACAGGACCAGTACGGCCTTTCGGCGCGCGGCATTGCGATCGACACCGGCATCGACGGGCGCGAGGAGTTCCCCGCCTTCACCGACTTCTGGATCGAGCGGACCGGCGCGCAAGGCTATACCGTCTATGCGCTGCTCGACGGGCCCAGCGTCACCGGTGCGTACCGGATCGCCTCGACCAAGGGCGCGAACGGGGTCGAGCAGCAGGTGTCCGCCGTCCTGTTCTTCCGCCGCGACGTCGAGCGGCTGGGTATCGCGCCCGCGACCAGCATGTTCTGGTATGGCGAGGGCAATCGCGCGAGCGGCAGCGACTGGCGGCCCGAAATCCACGATTCCGACGGCCTCGCCCTGCTGACCGGCGCGGGCGAGCGATTGTGGCGGCCGCTGGTCAATCCACCGCGCCCCACGCTCGACAGTTTCGCCGATACCAATCCGCGCGGCTTCGGCCTGCTCCAGCGCGACCGGGCGTTCGACCATTATCAGGATGACGGCGCGTTCTACGATCGCCGCGCGAACCTGTGGGTCCAGCCGGAAGGGAATTGGGGCCGGGGACAGGTGATGCTATATGCCTTTCCCACCAATTCCGAGACGGTCGACAATATCGTCGCCTTCTGGAACCCCGCCGATGCGCCCAAGGCGGGGCAGAAACGGCAATTCGATTATCGGCTGAGCTGGGGTTCCACCGACCCGACGGTCGTGCCCGCCGTCGCCCATGCCGTCGACAGCTGGACCGGCGCCGCCGGACGCCCCGGTGCCGAGCCGACACCCGGTGCGCGCAAGCTGGTCGTCGATTTCGTCGGCCCCGCGCTGAGCGGGCTCGATCGGCAGAGCGGCGTCACCGCCGAAATCGCGGTCACGCGCGGCAAGCTTCTGGCCCAGGCCGCCTATCCGGTGGTGGGACAGGCCAATCGCTGGCGCGTCACCGCCGATATCGCGCCCGAGGGGCAGGGCCCGGCCGATGTCCGCCTGTTCCTGAAGCGTGGGACCGGGGCACTGACCGAGACGGTCCTCGCCCCGGTCTTCCTGCCATGACCCTGCCCCGCGCGATCATGCCGCCGCCGGCACCGCTTGCCATGCCGGTGCAGCGGTTCGACGGCCCGCCCCCGCCGCACAATGCGCCCGAACCGCGTCCGGGCGTGAACCTGTCGCCCGACGATATCCTGACCCGGCGGCTGCTGCTGATCCTGCTGACCGGGCTGCTGGCGACGGCCGCCTCGGCGTCGGTGAAGGAGGCGCTGCTCAGCGACGGGTTCAGCCTGCTCGACGGACTGTTGCTGCTGCTCTTCTTCCCGCTCTTCGCCTGGATCTCGTTCGGCTTCGTGACCGCGGCGATCGGCTTCGTCCTGCTGATCTCGCGCGCGCATCCCGGCATCACGCCCGCGCCGCGGGACGCCGCACCGCCGAGCGCGCGGACCGCCGTGCTGGTGCCGGTGCACAATGAGGATGTCGAGGCGGTGTTCGACCGGATCGCCCGCATGGCGACGATGATCGACCGGACGGGTGCCGCCGACCGTTTCGCCTTTTTCGTCCTGTCCGATTCGGGCGAGGCGGCGGAGGCCGAGGAGCGCGCCGCCTGGGCGCGCCTCGCCCCCTGGCTGAAGGTGCCGCTCTATTATCGCCGCCGGACCGAGAATGTCGGGCGCAAGCCCGGCAACGTCGCCGAATGGGTGCGCAATCATGGTGCGGCCTACGACTTCATGCTGATGCTCGACGCCGACAGCCTGATGGGCGGCGACACGATGGTCGGCATGGCGCAGATCATGGAACAGCGCCCCTCGATCGCGCTGTTGCAGACCGTGCCGATGATCATCGGCGCGACGACCTTCTTCCAACGCTGGATGCAGTTCGCCAGCCGTTTCTACGGCCCCATCTCCACCGCCGGGCTGGTGTGGTGGTCGGGGTCGGAATCCACCTTCTGGGGCCATAACGCGCTGATCCGCATCCGGGCCTTTGCCGAAAGCTGCGGGCTGCCCGACCTGCCCGGACGGCCGCCGTTCGGCGGTACGATCATGAGCCATGACATGGTCGAGGCCGCGCTGCTGCGGCGGCGCGGCTGGCGGCTGCACATGCTGATGGTCGAGGACAGTTTCGAGGAGTTTCCGCCGACCCTGATCGACCAGGCGGTGCGCGACCGGCGCTGGGCGCAGGGCAATATCCAGCATCTCAAGCTGCTGGGCGCGAGCGGCTTTCACGGGATCAGCCGGTTGCAACTGCTGATCGGTGCCTCGGCCTATCTGATGTCGCCCGCCTGGCTGATCCTGATCGCCACCTCGATCGCGCAGAGCCTGTCCGACGATGCCGCGACGGTCCATGCCGTCACCTCGACCCAGGTGCTGGTCGTGACGCTGGTGCTGCTGTTCGGTCCCAAGCTGCTCAGCATGATCTGGGCCATGGCCGATCGCGAGCGACGGGCGAGCTATGGCGGCGCGCGGGCGATCCTGGCGTCGATGGCGCTCGACGTGCCGCTGTCGATCCTGACCGCGCCGGTGATCGCGCTGACCCAGACGCTCGACCTGATCGCCATCGTGCGCGGCAAACCGTCGGGCTGGAACCCGCAGAGCCGGGTGCGCGACGGGCTGGCGGCGGCGGATGCGATGCCGCGTTATCACTGGCATCTGGGCGTGGGCGTCGCGCTGCTGGGGGTGTCGTTCCTGAACCCGATGCTGGGGGCGTGGCTGTCGCCGGTGACCCTGGGGCTGTTGCTGGCGCCGTGGCTGGCGATGCAGACGGCCAAGGTGCGGCCGGGCGAGCGGCTGGCGAGGAAGGGTGTGTTCGCGGTGCCGGGATCGGTGGTGGCGGAACCGGCGCGGCCCTTGGCCTTGGCTTGAGGGATTCCCCTGGGCTTCGACTTCGCTCAACATGAACGGCTGGGGGAATTGGCCTTTCCAAACCTCCGTTCAGCCTGAGCGAAGTCGAAGCCCACGCTACCCCCTATCAATCATCCTCGTCCTCGAACCCCACCAATGCCAGGGCGCGCGCCTTCATCTGCCGCGTCTCGCACCAGTGGACCAGCGCCTCCTCGCGCCCGTGCGTCACCCACACTTCGCGCGGGGCGATCTCGGTCAGCGTCTGGGTCAGTTCGTCCCAATCGGCATGGTCGGACAGGATCAGCGGCAGCTCGACATTCTTCTGTCGCGCGCGCTGGCGCACCCGCATCCAGCCGCTGGCCATCGCGGTGATCGGATCGGGCAGCCGCCGCGACCAGCGATCGTTGAGCGCACCCGGCGGGCACATCACGACATGCCCCGCCATCTCCGCCTTGGGTGTATCCGCGACCATGCGCAGCGCGCCCAGATCGACACCCAGTTCCTGATACAGCGCGCATAGCCGCGCCAATGCGCCGTGCAGATAGATGGGCGCGTCATGCCCGCGCACGCGCAACTCTGCGATCACCCGCTGCGCCTTGCCCAGCGCATAGGCGCCCACCAGCACGCAACGCGTGGGATTGGCGTGGAGCCGCGCGATCAGCTTGTCGATCTCGTCGCCGGTGTCGGGATGGCGGAAGACGGGCAGCGCGAAGGTCGCCTCGGTAACGAACACGTCGCATTTCACCGGCTCGAAGGCGGTACAGGTCGGGTCGGCGCGGCGCTTGTAATCCCCCGACACCACCACGCGCTCGCCGCGGTGGTCGAGCACGATCTGCGCCGATCCCAGCACATGACCCGCGGGCACGAAGCTCACCTCCACCTCGCCCAGCCGGATCGTCTCGCCATAGCCGACCGGCACCCCGTTCTGCGGGCCATAGCGCGCCGCCATGATCGCCAGCGTCTCCGGCGTCGCCCACACCGTGCCGTGCCCGCCGCGCGCATGGTCGGCATGGCCGTGCGTCACCAGCGCGCGGGGCTCCGGCTCGGACGGATCGACCCACACATCGGCGGGGGCCACGTAAATCCCATGTTTATGGGGCTGTATCCAGTCGCCGAGCTTGACCATGATACCTATATCCTTCGGGATGCCCCCCGGTTCCCTTCCCCCCGCCCTGACCGACTGGTTCGCCGCCAAGGGCTGGCGACCGCGCGCCCATCAGCTGGCGATGCTGGACGAAGCTCGCGCCGGACGCCACGCGCTGCTGGTCGCGACGACGGGCGCGGGCAAGACGCTGGCGGGGTTCCTGCCGACGCTGACCGAATTGATCGAGCAGCCGTCCGAGGGCCTCCACACCCTCTACGTCTCGCCGCTCAAGGCGCTGGCGGTCGATATCCGCCGCAACCTCGTGACGCCGATCGAGGAAATGGGCCTCGACATCCGGGTCGAGACGCGGACCGGCGACACCTCGTCCGACAAGAAGGCGCGGCAGCGGGTGAAGCCGCCGCAGATCCTGCTGACCACGCCGGAGTCGCTGTCGCTGCTGCTCAGCTACCCGGATGCGGCAGCGATGTTCGCAGGGCTGAAGACCATCGTGGTGGACGAGGTCCATGCCTTCGCCACCGGCAAGCGCGGCGACCTGCTCAGCTTGTGCATGGCGCGGTTGCAGCGCCTGTCCCCCGACCTTCGCCGCGTCGCGCTGTCGGCGACGGTGGCGGACCCAGACGGTTATCGCGCCTGGCTCGCGCCCGACGGCGATATCGACGCGGTCGGCCTCGTCACCGGCGAGCCAGGCGCGCCGCCGGACATTGCGATCCTGCTGCCCGAGGACCGGGTGCCCTGGGCGGGCCATTCGGGCCGCTATGCCGCCGCGCAGGTCATGCGGGTGATCGAGGCGAACCGGACCACCATCGTCTTTTGTAACACGCGCAGCCTCGCCGAACTCATCTTCCAGGATTTGTGGAAGGCCAATGACAAGAGCCTGCCGATCGGCGTCCATCACGGCTCGCTGTCGCTGGAAGCGCGACAAAAGGTCGAGGGCGCGATGGCCGATGGCCAGCTTCGCGCGCTGGTCGCGACCGCCAGCCTGGATCTGGGCGTCGACTGGGGCGATGTCGATTGCGTGATCCAGATGGGCGCGCCCAAGGGCTCGTCGCGCCTGCTCCAGCGGATCGGCCGCGCCAATCACCGGCTGGACGAATCGAGCCGCGCCATCCTGGTCCCCGGCAACCGCTTCGAATATCTCGAAGCCCGCGCCGCGCTCGACGCGGTGGAGGCGGGCGAGCTCGACCCCGACCTGTTCCGGCAGGGCGCGCTCGATGTGCTGGCGCAGCATGTCATGGCCTGTGCATGCGCCGCGCCGTTCGAGCAGGGCGCGCTGCTGGACGAAATCCGCTCGGCCATGCCCTATTCGGCGTTGGACGACGAGACGTTCGACCGGGTGCTGAACTTCATCGCCGATGGCGGTTATTCCTTGCGCGCCTATGACAAGTTCAAGCGGTTGGTGCAGCAGCCGGACGGCCTGTGGCGCGTCACCCATCCGCAATACATCGCGCAGCATCGGCTGAACGCCGGGATCATCGTCGAGGCGACGATGCTGAAGGTGCGTTTCCGCAATGGCCGCCAGTTGGGCCGTGTCGAGGAGGGATTCGCCGCGACGCTGGCGCCCGGCGACACCTTCTTCTTCGCCGGGCTGAGCCTGGAGGTGGAGTCGATCGACGGCGAGGACCTGATCGTGCGCGCCACCTCCCGCCCAGCCCGCATCCCGACCTATGGCGGCAGCCGAATGCCGCTATCGACCAGCCTCGCCAACCGGGTCCGCGGCTTCCTGGCCGACCGGCGCGAATGGGATCGCTTTCCGGCCGATGTGCATGACTGGCTGGAGATGCAGGACCGCCGCTCGGTCCTGCCCCGCCCCGGCCAGTTGCTGGTCGAAACCTTCCCGCGCGAGGGGCGGCATTACATGGTCGCCTATAGCTTTGAGGGGTGGAACGCGCACCAGTCGCTGGGGATGCTGATCACCAGGCGGATGGAGGCGCAGGGGCTGAAGCCGCTGGGTTTCGTCGCCAGCGACTATGCGCTGGCGTGCTACGGGCTGGAGAAGGTGACCGACCCGGCCAGCCTGTTCTCGCCCGATATCCTCGAAAACGAGTTCGTCGACTGGGTGCAGCAATCGCACCTGCTCAAGCGCGCCTTTCGCGAGGTCGCGGTGATCGGCGGGCTGGTCGAGCGCCAGCATCCCGGCAAGCGCAAAACCGGGCGGCAGGTGACGTTTTCGACCGACCTGATCTACGATGTGCTCCGCAAATACGAGCCCGGCCACTTGCTGCTCCAGGCGGCGTGGGACGATGCGCGCGCGCGGATGACCGATGTGGGGCGACTGGCGAACCTGCTCGACCGGGCGGGCGGCACGATGCTGCACGTCGATCTGGAACGGGTGAGCCCATTGGCCGTACCGGTGCTGGTGCTGATCGGGCGCGAGAAGGTGGCGACGGGAAGTGCGGACGACGACCTGCTGATCGAGGCGGAGGCGCTGGCGGCGGAAGCGATGGGGGAGTGATTCCCCAACTTCACCTCTATAGGCTGTTATGGACTTGAGAGGTTTGCTGATTCATCCAAGGTGGGATGAGCATTTGCCGCAAGCCGTATCCATCTGACGTCAGCGACGAGGAATGGTCGCTGGTCGCACCGTACCTGTTGCTGCAACGTGAGGATGCCGGGCAGCGGGAGCATGACCTGCGGGAGGTGTTCAACGGCCTTCGCTACATTGTTAAGACGGGCGCGCCATGGCGGTGGATGCCGAACGATCTGCCGCCCTGGGCAGCAGTGTACCAGCAGACACAGCGCTGGCTGGCGGCGGGCTGCTTCGAGGCGCTGGTGGACGACTTGCGCGCGGTGCTGCGGCTGTCAGCGGGGCACAAGGCCGAGCCGACCGCTGCGATCATCGACAGCCGGACGCTTCGATCGACGCCCGAAAGTGGCGAGCGGGCCGGCTATGACGGGGCCAAGCGCAAGAAGGGCTCGAAGATCCACATGGCCGTCGATACGCTGGGCCATCTGCTGGCCCTCCATGTCACGCCAGCCAGCGCTGAGGATCGCGGCGAGGTGGAGCGGCTCGCCCGCACCGTACAGGCGGTCACCGGCGACACGGTCGAGCTGGCCTGGGTGGACCAGGGCTATACCGGCGGGCGGGCCGCCGATGCAGCAGACAAGCATGGCATCACGCTCGAAGTCGTCAAACTGCCGCAGGCCAAGCGCGGCTTTGTTCTCCTGCCGCGCCGCTGGGTCGTCGAGCGGTCATTCGCCTGGGCAACCCGCTTCCGCCGTCTCGTCAAGGACTATGAACGCTATGCTCAAACACTCGCCGGACTTCACGTCGTCGCTTTCGCCTGCATCATGATGAAGCAGGCTGCCGCGATCGCCGCAGGTTCATAACAGCCTCTAGCCGCTCCCCTCCCGGAGGCGGGAGGGGCTTCACAAGAGAAGCGCTTAAGAAGACCTCGATCACCCTGATCGCATCAAAAATGTTGCATTGCCCAACCACCCCACGCAAACCTGAATCCGTGCTCCGCCAGTATGAACTCGTCGACCGCGTGCTCGACTACGACCCCCAGGCCGATGAGGCACTGCTCAACCGCGCTTACGTCTTCTCGATGAAGGCGCATGGCAGCCAGAAGCGTGCCTCGGGCGATCCTTATTTCAGCCATCCGATCGAAGTGGCGGGGATTCTCACCGACCTGCATCTGGATGACGAGACGATCGCCACCGCGATCCTGCACGACACGATCGAGGACACGGTCGCCACCTATGACGAGATCGAACGGCTGTTCGGTCCCAATGTCGCGCGGCTGGTCGACGGCGTCACCAAGCTGTCCAAGATCGAGGCGCAGACCGAGAGCGAGCGCGCCGCCGAGAATCTGCGCAAGTTCCTGCTCGCCATGTCGGACGATATCCGCGTCCTGCTGGTGAAGCTGGCCGACCGGTTGCACAATATGCGCACGCTCCATCACATCGCGAAGCCGGAGAAACGCCGCCGCATCGCGAAGGAGACGATGGACATATACGCCCCGCTCGCCGAGCGGATCGGCATGTACGAGTTCATGAAGGAGATGCAGATGCTCTCCTTCCAACAGCTCGAACCCGAGGCGTATGAGTCGATCACCCTTCGCCTCGCGCAAATGAAGGAAGGCGGCGGCGACCGGATTTCCAAGATCGCCTCGGGCCTGAAACTGCTGATGTCGCGCGGCGGGGTGGAGGCGGAGGTGACGGGGCGCGAAAAGTCCGCCTTCTCGATCTTCCGCAAGATGAACGAGCGACACATCAGCTTCGAGCAGCTGTCCGACGTGATGGCGTTCCGCGCGATCGTGCCGACCGAGGAGGATTGCTACCGCGCGCTGGGCCTGATCCATCGCCGCTGGCCGATGGTGCCGGGGCGGTTCAAGGACTATATCTCGACGCCCAAGCGCAACGGCTACCGCTCGCTGCACACCAGCGTCATCCACGCCGACAATGCGCGCATCGAGATTCAGATTCGCACCCCCGAGATGCATGCCGAGGCCGATTTCGGCCTGGCCGCGCACTGGACCTACAAGCAGGCGACGCGCCACGACGCGCAGGTCAGCTGGATTCGCGACCTCGTCGAAATCCTCGACACCTCGGACAGCCCCGAAGAGCTGATCGAGCATACGAAGATGGCGATGTACCAGGATCGCATCTTCGCCTTCACCCCCAAGGGCGAGCTGATCCAGTTGCCCAAGGGCGCGACGCCGATCGACTTCGCCTATGCCGTCCACACCGATCTGGGCGACCAGGCGGTGGGCGCGAAGCTGAACGGGCGCGTCGTGCCACTGTCGACCGTCATCGCCAATGGCGACCAGGTGCAGATATTGCGCTCGGCGGGGCAGACGCCGCAGGCCAACTGGCTCAATCTGGCGATCACCGGCAAGGCGCTGGCCGCGATCCGCCGCCACCTGCGCCATGCCGAGCGCACCGAACAGGTCAGCCTGGGCAGCAAGCTCTATGAGGATATCGTCCGACGGCTTCCGGCGCAGATCGGGCCGGACGCGCTGACCCATGCGCTGCAACGGCTGAAGATGCCCGACGAGGCGCATCTGATGATCGCCATCGCCAGGCGCACCGTGTCCGACGCGGCGGTGATGGAGGCGCTGATGCCCGGTTCGGCGGGTGCGGACGTCGCCGCCCTTGCGCCGCAGTCGAGCGCGATCTCGATCAAGGGGCTGACGCCCGGCGTCGCCTATGACCTGGCGCAATGCTGTCACCCGGTGCCGGGCGACCGCATCGTCGGGCTTCGCCGCCCGGATGCGGGGATCGAGGTGCACGCGATCCAGTGTCCGGTGCTCGCAGAACTGGCCGACCGCACCGACGAGGAAACCGACTGGGTCGATGTGTCCTGGGGCGACGAGACCGAGGGCGCGACCGCGCGAATCTCGGTGATGGTCAAGAACGAGCCCGGCGCGCTGGGCATCCTGGCGACGATCATCGGCCAGCACAGGGCCAACATCATCAACGTCCGGCTGGATACGCGCGACACCCGCTTCCACACCAACCTGATCGATGTCGAGGTGCATGACCTGCAACACCTGATGCGCCTGATCGCGGCACTGCGCGCGGCCGATGTGGTGAGCCTGGTCGAGCGGGTTTAGGTTCGCGCAGAGGCGCAGAGGACGCAGAGAGGGGGTGCGCGGAGCACTCATACTATCTTGACGACCGGCTGATTGTGGAAGGTCGAAGACACGACCGGACAAAACACCTCTGCGCCCTCCGCGCCTCCGCGCGAACCCATTCTTCTTCGTTCCCCGGCGTTGGCCTTGAAGGAACTGGACCCCAGCCTTCGCCGGGGAACGAAATGGGCATCGAAATTCTAACGTAGGAATGACGTCGCCGTAACAAAAAGCTGGAACCCCCAAGCGCGGCGCGCTTTGAAAAGCGCAAACAGGGAGTTCGTCACCGATGCGTTTCGCTACCGCCGCCGCCATGCTGGCACTCGTCGCCACCCCCGTCGCGGCGCAGACTACGCGCTCTATCTCCGCCTCGGACAAGGCGCAGGGTGCGCAGGCCAATCCCCAGCTCGTCCAGCAATATGGCGGTCGCTATACCGGCCCGCAGGCCGCCTTTGTCGAGCGCGTGGGCAAGCGCGTGGCGGTGCAATCCGGCCTGTCCAACGCACAGGGCGACTTTACCGTCACCACGCTGAACTCGCCCGTCGAGAACGCCTTCGCGATTCCGGGCGGCTATGTCTATGTCACCCGCCAGTTGCTGGCGCTGATGAACTCGGAGGCCGAACTCGCATCGGTCCTCGGCCATGAAGTCGGCCATGTCGCCGCGCGTCACTCGCAGAGCCGCAACACCCGCTCGACCATCGGGTCGATCCTGGCGGCGGGCGCGGGCCTGTTGACCGGCAGCAACGTCGCCACCCAGCTGGTCGGCACCGGTGCGCAACTCTACACGCTGAAATATGGCCGCGATCAGGAATATCAGGCCGATGGCCTGGGCATCCGCTACATGACGGCGGCCGGCTATGATCCCTATGCCTCGGCCGACATGCTCGCATCGCTGGCCGCGTCGAGCAATCTGGCCGCGCGTACTGCGGGCAGGGACGCCAACGCCACGCCCACCTGGGCCTCGACCCACCCCAACAGCGCCGACCGCGTCCGCCGCGCCGCCGATCTGGCCAAGGCGACCGGCCGTCCGGAAACCACACCCCCGCAGGACACCGCCTTTCTCCGCATGCTCGACGGCATGGCTTACGGCGACGATCCGAAGGAAGGCGTGGTCGACGGCCAGACCTTCCGCCATCCCGGCCTCAAGCTGAAATTCACCGCCCCCACCGGCTATGCCATCGCCAATGGCAGCGATGCGGTGACGATCGCCGGACAGGGCGGGCAGGCCGAGATGCGCCTGGCGCAAGGCAGCGACCTGGGCCAGGCCATTACACAGCGTTTCGGTCAGCTCGGCACCGGCACGCCGACCGGCCAGCTTCAGAACGGTACGGCGAACGGCATTCCCTATGCCTATGTCACCACCCGCGCCGCCGCCAACAACCGCGCGGTCGATGCGACCGTCGTCGCCTATCGCTTCCCCTCGGCGACCTATACCTTCACGCTGGTCACGCCAGCGGGGTCGGGCATCGGCCCGTTCCAGCCGCTGCTCGCCTCGGTCGCGCCGCTTTCCACCGCGGAGGCCAACGCCATTCGCGGCAAGAAGATCAGCATCGTCACCGTCAAGGCGGGCGACACGATCGACAGCCTGTCGGCGCGCATGGCCTTTCCCGATTACAAGCGCGAGCGGTTCGTGACGCTGAACGGCCTCGACCCGGAACAGGCGCTGACACCGGGCCGTCTGGTGAAGTTGGTCGTGAATGGGTGACGGACGGCTTCGACGCCGCTAAACCGGCGGCGTCATGAAGCGCCCAGCCCTGTCCGTCGTCGTCCCCTGCTATAACGAAGCCGCCTGCCTGGACGTGCTGCACGCACGTATCTCGGGCGCGGCGCGCACGGCGGTGGGCGAGGATTACGAGATCGTCCTGATCAACGACGGCTCGAAGGACGACAGCTGGCCGGTGATGCAGCGTCTGGCCGCCGCCGACCCGCATCTGGTCGCGATCAACCTGTCGCGCAACCATGGCCACCAGTTGGCGCTGACAGCGGGCCTCGACCTGTGCGCGGGCGAGCAGATCCTGATCATCGACGCCGATCTTCAGGACCCGCCCGAGCTGTTGACCGACATGCGCGCGACCATGGCGGCGCAGGAGGCCGACGTGGTCTATGCCGTGCGCCGCAAGCGTGCCGGGGAGACGCTGTTCAAGAAGGCGACGGCGGCGGTCTTCTACCGGATGCTCGACCGGCTGACCGACACGCCGATCCCGCTCGACACCGGCGATTTCCGCCTGATGAGCCGCCGCGCGCTCAATGCGTTGCAGTCGCTGCCCGAACAGGCGCGCTTCATTCGCGGCATGGTCGCCTGGGTCGGCTTTCGCCAGGTGCCCTTCCCCTATGACCGCGCCGAGCGTCATGCCGGCGAAACCCATTATCCGCTGGGCAAGATGATCGCGCTCGCCTTCGACGCCGTAACCGGGTTTTCGACCGCGCCGCTGCGCTGGGCCAGCCATATCGGGCTGGCGCTGACGGCCGCGTCGCTGTTGCTGCTGGTCTATATCGCGATCGGCTGGCTGACCGGTTCGGCGGTGCAGGGCTGGACCTCGACCATGCTCGTCACCGTCATCCTGGGCGCGGTGCAGATGTTCGTGCTGGGCATGATCGGCGAATATCTGGGGCGGCTGTACATCGAGTCGAAGCGGCGGCCGTTGTACCTGGTCGCGGACGTGGCGGGGCCGGTCCAGGGCCATGCCCGGCTGGGCTATAGCGCGCATGAGGGGGCCAAGGACCGGGCCTGACCTCCGATCAGCGATGCCCTCAGCCTGGGTTAAGCCGCACCGCACATAGTCCGCCGTGTGAACAGCAAGGGGCAGAGCGATGCCGAAGCGTTGGGCGATCCATTTGATTCTGGCGGGATGGGCCGCTTTCCCCCTTGCCCTATCTGCACAGAGCCATGTTCCGATCGCATCCATAACGACCCGCGTCATCGACATGCCCCGCCCCAACGGTGCGGATCAGCGAATCCTGCTATCGATGCCCGCCCATGCGCGCGGGATGATCGTGATGCTGCCGGGCGGCGCGGGCGATATCGGGATCGAGCACGACAAGACGCTTCGCCACGGCGACAATTTCGTCGTGCGGACACGCGGGCTCTGGAATGCCAGGGGCTATGGGGTGCTGATCCCCGATGCGCTGGGCAGCGACAATATGCGCGGACGACGCAGTTCGCCTGGCTATGCGCGCGTCATTACCGATCTGGTCGCGCTGGCGCATCGTCAGGGGACAGGACCGGTCTTCCTGCTCGGCACCAGCCAAGGATCGATCGCGGCCATGAACGCCGCCGCCCATGCCGCACCGGGAAGTGTGGCCGGCGTCGTGCTGACCGAGTCGGTATCGGTGATGGGCGGCAGTCACGAGACGGTGTTCGATGCTGACCCCTCGGGCGTGCGCGTGCCCGCACTGGTGGTCGCGAACAGCGATGACGCATGCAAGGTCGCGCCGCCCGCCAATGCCGCCCGAATCGCTGGCGCGATGAAACAGAGCCCGGCGGCGCAGGTGATCGTCGTGTCGGGCGGGGTTACCCGGTCTGACAATCCCTGCGGCTCACTGACGCCGCATGGCTATTACGGGATCGAGGACAAGGTCGTCGGTGCGATCGTACGCTGGATGGACGCGCAGCCTGGGTGAGGGTGAAGCGTGGCCCTCGATTTCACTCAGCCTGAGCGAAGTCGAAGGCCAAGCGCCCCCCCCAACGAAAAAGGGCCCGGGGTTTCCCCCGAGCCCTTTTCCTACCCGAAGGCAGAGGATCAGTCGCGATCGCCGGTCAGGAAGGCCGGAGCGGCGAATTCGGGCGAACCGCCCTGCTCGCCACCTTCGCGACGGGGACGGTCGCCACGGTCGCGACGCGGACCACTGCGGCCTTCGCCACCACGCTCGCCGCCACGATCACCACCACGGTCTCCGGCGTCACGGCGCGGGCCGCGACCGCCTTCACGGTCGCCGCGCGGGCCACGATCGCCGCGCTGCTCACGCGGTTCGCGCGCCGGACGATTGTCCTCCAGCTCGGCACCGGTTTCCTGGTCGACGACACGCATCGACAGGCGAACCTTGCCGCGCGGATCGATCTCGAGGACCTTGACCTTGACTTCCTGGCCTTCGGTCAGGACGTCCGAGACCTTCTCGACGCGCTCGTTCTTGATCTCCGAGACGTGGACCAGACCGTCCTTGCCGCCCATGAAGTTCACGAACGCACCGAAATCGACCAGGTTGACGACCTTGCCGTTGTAGATCTTGCCGACCTCGGCCTCTTCGACGATGCCCTTGATCCAGTTCATCGCGGCTTCGATCTGCGCACCGTCCGACGAGCTGATCTTGATCACGCCCTCATCGTCGATGTCGACCTTGGCGCCGGTGGTGGCGACGATCTCGCGGATCACCTTACCGCCGGTGCCGATCACGTCGCGGATCTTCGACTTGTCGATCGTCATCGTCTCGATGCGCGGCGCGTGCGCCGACAGCTCGGTCCGGGTCGACGACAGCGCCTTGTTCATCTCGCCCAGGATGTGCGCGCGGCCTTCCTTGGCCTGCGCCAGTGCGACCTTCATGATCTCCTCGGTGATACCGGCGATCTTGATGTCCATCTGGAGCGAGGTGATGCCCTCGGAGGTGCCGGCGACCTTGAAGTCCATGTCGCCCAGGTGATCTTCGTCACCCAGGATGTCGGACAGGACGGCGAAGTCCTTGCCTTCCAGGATCAGGCCCATGGCGATGCCCGACACCGGACGCTTCAGCGGAACGCCCGCATCCATCAGCGCCAGCGAGCCGCCGCAGACGGTGGCCATCGACGACGAGCCGTTCGACTCGGTGATGTCGCTGGTCACGCGGATGGTGTAGGGGAATTCCTCCTTGGTCGGCAGCACCGGGTGCAGCGCACGCCATGCCAGCTTGCCATGGCCGATCTCGCGACGACCCGGCGCGCCGAAGCGGCCCACTTCACCGACCGAATAGGGCGGGAAGTTATAGTGCAGCATGAAGTGCTGGTACGACAGGCCGTTCAGGCCGTCGATCATCTGCTCCGCATCGCGGGTGCCCAGCGTCGTGGTCGCGATCGTCTGGGTCTCGCCACGCGTGAACAGCGCCGAGCCGTGCGAACGCGGCAGGAAGTGGACTTCGGCCTCGATCGGGCGGATCTGCGTGGTCGAGCGACCGTCGATGCGGCGGCCGTCCTTCAGGATCGCGGTGCGGACGATCTCGGCTTCCAGCTTCTTGACCAGCTTGGCGGCGACCAGCTGCTCCTGCGGGCTACGCTCGGCCATGGCGGTCTTCGCCTTGGCGCGCGCCTCGCCCAGCGCGGTCTGGCGCTGCTGCTTGTCGGTCAGCTTGTAGGCCGCGGTGATGTCCTTGCCGATCAGCTTCTTCAGCTCGGCCTTGACCGCCTTCTGGTCGTCGCCGACCTTCAGCTCCCACGGGTCCTTGGCGGCCTGCTCGGCCAGGTCGATGATCGCGTCGATGATCTGCTGCGACGCCTTGTGCGCATGCATGACGGCGCCCAGCATCACCTCTTCGGACAGCTCCTTGGCTTCCGACTCGACCATCATCACCGCGTCGTGCGTGGCGGCGACGACCAGGTCCAGCTCACCGGCCAGCGCCTCGGCGTCGGTCGGGTTCAGGACATATTCGCCATCGACATAACCGACGCGCGCCGCGCCGATCGGGCCCATGAACGGCACGCCCGAGATGGTGAGCGCGGCCGACGCGGCGACCAGCGCCAGGATGTCGGGCTCGTTCTCGCCGTCATAGGAGAGCACCTGGCAGATGCAGTTGATCTCGTTGTAGAAACCTTCGGGGAACAGCGGGCGGATCGGACGATCGATCAGGCGGCTGATCAGCGTCTCACGCTCTGTCGCGCCACGCTCGCGCTTGAAGAAACCGCCGGGGATACGGCCAGCCGACGAGAACTTCTCCTGATAGTGAACGGTCAGCGGGAAGAAGTCCTGCCCTTCCTTCACGTTCTTCGCGGCCGTCACGGCGCACAGCACCACCGTCTCGCCCAGCGTCGCGATCACCGCGCCGTCGGCCTGACGGGCCACCTTGCCGGTTTCGAGGGTCAGCGTCTTGCCGCCCCACTCGATGGCCACTTTCTTGGTATCGAACATCAAATTTCCTTCACTCCGACGGGCCTATCCCGCCGGGGCCTATGGGTTGAGCCAAAATTGGCTCTGGAGGTCGACCGAATTGCCGATCCCCCGATCCTACCCGACCCTATCGTCGGGTTTCATGACATAAAGGCTTTGGGATGCGCATCTGCGCCGTCCGGTCGGCCGGGTGCTCTATACACCAGCCGATGAAAAAAGGGCACCCCGTGAGGGATGCCCTTTTTCGTCAGCGTCGTCCGCGTGTTACTTACGCAGGCCGAGCTTGGCGATCAGCGCCAGATAGCGGTCGCCATCCTTGTGACGCAGATAGTCGAGCAGCGAGCGACGCTTGTTGACCAGCATCAGCAGACCGCGACGCGAATGGTTGTCCTTCGCATGGGTCTTGAAGTGCTCGGTCAGGTTCTGAATACGCTGGGTCAGGATCGCGACCTGGACTTCGGGCGAACCCGTGTCACCCTCGGCGCGGGCATGATCCTTGATGATTTCCTGGCGGCGTTCAGCGGTTACCGACATCGTGGTCCTTTCTTAATCGAGGTTGAAACCACGAACGACCCGGACATTTGCGTCCAGCGCCTCCACCAGCGCCACCGGATTCTCACCCAGCATCGCGAAATATTGGCCATCGTCCACGGCAATCCCAACCAGCACACGCCCCTGACGGAGCGCCCCTGCCTGGTCGGGGTCGAGAGCAAGAGCCGGGATGTCGTCCAGCCCCGCCCTCAGTGGCAGGAGTATCTGTTTAAGGGTGCTCGCCTGCCCCATCTCGTTCAATTTGTCCAGCGATATTGCCGGGGCCAAGGTAAACGGCCCCGCCTTGGTGCGGCGTAGCATGGTGACATGGCCCACGGAGCCGAGCGCCAGCGCGATGTCGCGGGCGAGGCTGCGGATATACGTGCCCTTCGAGACATGCGCGGTGAGGGTGATCTCCGACAGATCCTCCCCGGCACGGGGCGCCGGACCGCCAGCCGCAGGCTGGGGGTGGAGGGAGGCCTCCGCGGGGGACTCGCCCAGTGGCGCCCCCCCTCCACCATTCGCTGACGCGAACGGTCCCCCTCCCCGTTCCGGGGAGGAATGAAGCGAGTGAATCGTCACGGCGCGACTTGCCAGCACCACCTCTTCCCCCGCGCGCGCCAGGTCATAGGCGCGCTCGCCATCCACCTTCAGCGCCGAATAGGCGGGCGGCACCTGGTCGATCGGCCCGGTGAAGCGCGGCAACACCGCCTCCAGCGCGGTGCGAGTCGGGCGCACGTCGCTGGTCGCCACCACCTCGCCCTCGGCATCGAGCGTCGAGGTCTGCTCGCCGAAACGGATGGTGAAGTCATACACCTTGTCGCTGTCGAGCATCCGCCCGGCCAGCTTCGTCGCCTCGCCCACCGCGATCGGCAGCACGCCGGTCGCCAGCGGGTCGAGCGTGCCGCCATGCCCGACCTTGATGCCCTTGCCATAGCCGCCCTGGCGCAGCACGCGCTTGACCGCGCTTACCCCCTGGGTCGAGCCGAGCCCCAGGGGCTTGTCGAGAATGATCCATCCATGCATCGAACGGCGTTAGTCGGGGTTACGTCCCGCCTCAAGCACCGCCTCCCCCGCCAGCGCCTTGCCGAAATGGCGGCGGCACAGCGCGACATAGCGGTCGTTGCCACCAATCTCGGTCTGCGCCCCCTCGGCGATCGCGCGGCCCTGGCCATCGACCCGCAGGTTCATCGTCGCCTTGGCCCCGCAGAGGCAGACCGACTTGATCTCGTTGAGCGCATCGGCCAGCGCCAGCAGCCGCGCCGAACCGGGGAAAAGCTGGCCCTTGAAGTCGGTGCGCAGGCCGTAGCACAATACCGGAATTCGGTGGACATCGGCGAGTCGCGCGAGTTGGTCGACCTGTTCGGGGGTCAGGAACTGCGCCTCGTCGACCAGGATACAGGCGAGCGGCGTGAGCCCATGCTGGTCCAGCGCACACGCCTCAAGATCGGTCGACGCGTGGAACGGCGTCGCGGGCTGTGACAAACCGATGCGCGAGGCGATGGTGCCATAGGCGAAGCGGTCGTCGATCGCGGCGGTGAACAACATCGTGTTCATGCCCCGCTCGCGATAGTTGAAATCGGCCTGCAACAACATGGTCGACTTCCCGGCATTCATGCTGGCGTAGTAGAAATAAAGCTTGGCCATGGCGCGCCCTTATCCGAAGGAAGCGGCGTTTTCGAGCATGGGACGACCGAACATGGAAATGGGAATGCGCATCGCCGTCGCGGCGGCGATGTCGATGGCCATGGCGGCGCCCGCCAGGGCCATCACCTATCATGTCGATCCGGCCCATGCGCGGGTGCGGGCCAAGGTCGGCTTTTTCGGGCTGGGCAGCAAGACCGCGCTGTTTCCGAAGGTAGAGGGGCGGGTGGCGCTGTCCGACCGGGATGCGCAAGGCCTGACGCTGGACGTGTCGATCGATGCCCAGGCGCTGGAGGCCGGGGATCCGCTCACCCGCTCGCGCCTGCGCGGGGCCGATTTCTTCGACGTCGATCGCTATCGCCATGTGATCTTCCACGCAGCGTCGATGACGCGGACCGGTCCGCATAGCGCGCAGGTGGCGGGCACGATCTCCGCACGCGGGGTGACGCGGCCTGCAACGCTGGCGGTCGATTTCTCGCGGGACTTTGCCGCGATGACCGGCCGCGAGCCGGTGCACATCGCGGCTTCGACGCGGATCGACCGGCGGGATTTCGGGATGACGGCGTATCCGCTGATCGTCGGGCGACAGGTGACGATCGCGATCGACGCGGATCTGATGCCGGGGCGGGAGTAACGCTGCTCCCTTCCCTTGCTCCGTTTAGCCTGAGCGAAGTCGAAACCGTTCCTGAGCACCTGCCTTGGCAGGCAGTCGAAGCGGCCACGGGTAAACGGCTTGATCTTGGTTCGCGCAGAGGCGCGGAGGGCGCAGAGGGAGATTTGTCCACTTCCTCAAATACCGGACCACCCCGGCGAAGGCCGGGATCCAGCTACCGTACCGTGTCGAAAGCGCATTGCATGGGCTTCCCCCGCATCGGAGGACCATGTCATTGGCGTTACAGGAACTGGGCCCCGGCCTTCGCCGGGGCACGATCATTGGTGAGGATGTATGATGCGCATCATGAGGGCCACCGCTCTCTGCGCCCTCTGCGCCTCTGCGCGAACCGAATCCCTTGGCCTTCGACTTCGCTCAGGCTGAACGGCGGCGGAGATTCAGCCCTCCGACCCCTCACCCTCGGTCAGATCCTGAGCGACCTTGGGCGTCCGCAGCAACGAGTCGATATGGCTGCCCTCGTCGAAGCTCTCGTCGGCCAGGAACTTCAGCTTGGCGGCGTACTTCATCTTCACCCGGTGAGCGACCTCACGCTGCAGATACGCGGTGTTGGTGCGCAGCGCCTTGATGACCACCTCTTCGTCCTTGCCCAGCAGCGGCTTCACGAAGACCGTCGCGTGGCGCAGGTCGGGGGACATGCGCACCTCGGTCACGCTGACCAGATGCTTGGCCAGCGTCTCGTCATGCACGTCGCCGCGGGCCAGGATTTCAGACAGGATGTGGCGGACCTGCTCGCCGACGCGCAGCAGGCGGACCGAGGGTTCGGCGGGGTTGTTGGGTTGGACCATGGCTCAGTTTCTTCTCAAACGAAAATCGCGGCCGCCGGGCAAGGCGACCGCGATCCATTCCGGCATGAACGACCGGCGGCAGGATCGCTCCCGCCGCCCCGCCGTCATCAGAGCGAACGCTCGCGCAGTTCGACCTCGAAGGTTTCGAGATAGTCGCCCGCCTTGATGTCGGTGAAGTTCTGCGTGAACGTCACACCACATTCCAGGCCGGCGCGAACCTCGGCGACATCGTCCTTGAACCGGCGGAGCGAGTTGATCTCGCCCTGGTAGATGATGACGTCGTTGCGCGTGATGCGCGCCTTGAGCGCCTTGCGGATGACACCCTCGGTAACCAGCAGACCGGCGGCACGACCGATCTTGCCCGCCGAGAAGACCTCGCGGATTTCGGCGCGGCCGACGACCGTCTCGAATGCCTCGGGGCCCAGCTCGCCCGCCATCCCTGCGCGGATCTCGTCGATCAGGTCGTAGATGACGTCGTAATATTTCAACGCCACCTTGTTCCGCTCGGCGATCTCGCGCGCCTTGGCGTTCGCACGGACGTTGAAGCCGATGATCGGCGCGCCGCTGGCCGCGGCCAGCGTCACGTCCGACTCGGTGATGCCACCGACGCCCGAGTGCAGGATACGCGCCTTGATCAGATCCGACTGGATCTTGTTGATCGATGCCACGATCGCCTCGACCGTGCCTTGCGTATCCGCCTTCACGACCAGCGGATATTCCTTGGCCTGGTTCGCCTTCAGCGCCGAGAACATCGACTCCAGGCTGGCAGGGGCCGAGGTCGTGCGCTTCTGGAGCACCACGCTCTGGCGATATTCGGCGACTTCGCGGGCACGCGCCTCGTTCTCGACGACCTGCAGCAGGTCGCCCGCCTGGGGCACGCCCGACAGGCCCAGGACCTCGACCGGCATGGCCGGACCGGCTTCCTTCACCTGACGGCCCTTGTCGTCCACCAGCGCACGGACCTTGCCGCTTTCCGCGCCGACCACGAACACGTCGCCGACCTTCAGCGTGCCGCGCGTGACGAGCACGGTCGCGACCGGGCCACGGCCCTTGTCGAGCTTGGCCTCGATCACGCTGCCCTCGGCATCGCGATCGGGGTTGGCGGCCAGTTCGAGCAGTTCCGCCTGAAGCTGGATCTTCTCGACCAGCGTATCCAGACCGGTCTTCTTGAGCGCCGACACCTCGACGTCCTGGGTCTCGCCGCCCATGTCCTCGACCTGCACGTTATGCTCGAGCAGACGCTCGCGCACGCGCTGGGCATTGGCATCGTGCTTGTCGATCTTGTTGATCGCCACGATCATCGGCTTGCCCGACGCCTTGGTGTGGTTGATCGCCTCGATCGTCTGCGGCATCAGCCCGTCATCGGCCGCGACCACCAGCACCACGATATCCGTGACGTCGGCACCACGCGCCCGCATCTGGGTGAAGGCCTCGTGGCCCGGCGTGTCGAGGAAGGTGATCTTCGACTTGTCCTTCAGCGTGACCTGATAGGCGCCGATATGCTGGGTGATGCCACCCGCTTCGCCGCGCACCACGTCGGTGCCGCGCAGCGCGTCGAGCAGCGAGGTCTTGCCGTGGTCGACATGGCCCATGATCGTGACGACCGGCGGGCGCGGCTGCAGGCTCTCGGCCGCATCCTCGCTCGTGTCGAGCGCCAGATCGATGTCGCTGTCCGAGACGCGGACGATGTTGTGGCCGAATTCGGTCACCAGCAACTCGGCCGTGTCTTGGTCGATCGTCTGCGTCATCGTGACGGGCATGCCCATCTTGAACAGCGCCTTGACCAGGTCCGCGCCCTTTTCGGCCATACGGTTGGCTAGTTCCTGGACGGTGATCGCCTCCGGCACCTGCACGTCGCGGACCTGCTTGATCTGCGGCTCGCGCGGGCCGCCAAAGCCACGCTTTTCCTTCTCACGCGCACGCTTCAGCGCGGCGAGCGAACGGGCGCGCGCGCCGTCCTCGTTCAGGGCGCGATTGACGGTCAGCTTGCCACCGCGACGCTCGTCACCCTTGCGGTCACGCTGCTGCGGACGGCTGGGGGGCGCGTTGCGCGGGGTCGGCTGGCCCGACGGCAGCGGCCGCGGCGCGCCACCCGAAGGGGCGGATGCCGTGGTGGTGTTGCTCGTCTGGTTCGCGGCCGGAGTCGCGGCTGCGGCGGGCGCAGGCGCGGGCTTGGGCGCAGGCTTCGGAATCTCGGGACGCTGGACCGGCGAGAAACGGCGCGGTGCGGGCATCGAGGGATCGCGACCCAGGATCGGCGGCGTCGGCACCACGGGCGCAGGCGCCGGAGCGGGTGCAGGCTTTGCCGCGACCGGGGCGGGCGCAGGCGTCGGAGCCGGGGTCGGCGCGGGCGCCGCAACCTTGGGTTCCTCGACCTTGGGCGCTTCCGCCTTGGGCTCGGGCGCCGGGATCACCGGACGCTCGACCGGACGGAACGGGCGAGCCTGGACCGAGATGGTCGGCGCAGCGGGCGCGTCAGCCTGAACGGGGGCCTGAACCGGCGCTTCCACGACGGGCGTGGGCGCAGGCTCGGGGGCCGGGGTCGGCTCCGGAGCGGGCGCAGGCGCAGCGGCGGCCGCAGCGGCCTCCGCCTCGGCACGGGCACGATCCTCGGCGCGGGCACGCTCGTCCTCGGCGCGCTGCTGACGCTCGGCGTCCTCGCGGCGACGCATTTCTTCCTGCGTGCTGAGACGCTGTTCCTCGGCCTCACGCAGCAGACGGGCCTGACGCTCCTGCGCCGTCTCGTTCGACGGAATGGGGCGCGACGCGGCGACCGGTGCGGCCGCTGCGGGGGCGGCCGGAGCCGGGGCTGGGGTCGGCGCAGGGGCCGCCGCCTCGGCGGCTCCACCCTGCGGGCCCAGGACGCGACGGCGCTTCGTCTCGACGATCACGGTGTTCGAGCGGCCGTGGCTGAAGCTCTGCTTCACCTTACCGGTCTCGACCGTGCGCTTCAGCCCCAGGGGCTGGCGCATTCCGAGTTTCGGCTTGTCGTTGTCGGTCTCGCTCACTCAAAATCCTCGTGTACGGTCACGGCCGTTCGGTCACCGGTAATGTCGGACGCCGATGCGCCTTGCGAGGCCGTTTCGCAAGGCGTTGCCACAGGGTCGGGTCCGATAAAATGCAGCCAGCGGTCGAGCGCTTCGCTCACCCGCTTTGCCGCGTTACGATCTGTCAGGCCGATGTGTACCACATTTTCGCGGCCCAACGCCAACGACAATATGGGGCGTGTGGCAGGCAGTGCCAACCCCTTGAGATCGGAACCTTCACGTCCCGAACCCACGCGCCACGCCTGCGCCAGCTTGCGACACCCATCGTCGCTTGCATCGGATGCATGATAGAGCGCGTGCAACTGGCCCGAACGGGCCGCCGTCGCGATCTTGTCCGATCCGGTCAGGAGCATACCCGACCGCGACTCGAGTCCCAGCCGGTCGAGCGCATTGCGCTCCAGCGCGGTGGTGATCAGCGCGGGCAGGTCGTCGGAGATGACGAACTCGCCCGTCTTGAACGCCCGCGCCAGTGCCCCCTTCAATCGCCCCTTGGCGATCGCGGTTTCCAGCTCGGCGCGAGTCACGCCGATCCAGCCGCCCCGGCCCGGCGCCTTCGCGCGGACATCGGGCAGCACCCGCCCGTCGGGCGCGAGCGCCAGACGGATCAGGTGCGGGCGCGCGTCATGCTCGCCCGACAGGATGCAGCGACGCACCGGCCCGTCGATCGATTCGCGGGCCGCCTTCGCCGATTCCCTAGGGCTCCGGCCCTTCTTGGCCGGAGCGTCGGTTACGCCACCGCGCTCATTGTCCCGGTTCCGCATGCGCGTCTCCCCGGGGTTGAGGTGTAGGGGCATCACGGTCGGCGATCAGCTGACCGCCCGCACCGTAATTCTCGGGGCTGACCTCCTCGATCACGATCTGGACGGCGGCCGGGTTCTTGCCCAGCCGCTCCACCAGCGAACGGGTCACGTCGGCGACGATCTCGGCCTTTTGCTGTTTGGAGGCGGTGCCCGCCAGACGGATCGAGACGAACGGCATCAGGCTTCGTCACCCTCCGCGTCCGCATCCGCCGCAACGGGTTCTTCCTCGTCGGAGAACCAGTGCGCACGCGCGGCCATGATGATCTCGTTGCCCTGCTCCTCGCTCAGCCCGTATTCGGCGAGAATACCGCCCTTGGGCGCGGCGCGCGGGGTGTCGTCACCACGGCGACGCGGCTCGGCGCGCTTCTTCTCGACCAGCTCGTCGGTCGCCAGGTCGGCCAGATCGTCGAGCGTCTTGACGCCCGCCTTGCCCAGCGTGACCAGCATCGCCTCGGTCAGATACGGCATCTCGGCCAGCGCGTCGTCGACGCCCAGGCCGCGACGCTCGTCACGGGCGGCCTGTTCGCGGCGGTCCAGCGCTTCCTGCGCACGGCTCTGCAGCTCCTGCGCCAGGTCCTCGTCGAAGCCCTCGATCGCGGCCAGCTCTTCCAGCTCGACATAGGCGACCTCTTCCAGCGCGCCGAAGCCCTCGGCGACCAGCAGCTGGGCCAGCGTCTCGTCCACGTCCAGCTCGTTCTGGAACAGCTCGGAGTTCGCGACGAACTCCTTCTGGCGCTTCTCGGAGGCGTCGGCCTCGGTCAGGATGTCGATCGCCTTGGCGGTCAGCTGGCTGGCCAGACGCACATTCTGGCCGCGACGGCCGATGGCGAGGGACAGCTGATCGTCGGGAACGACGACCTCGATCCGGTCCTCTTCCTCGTCGATCACGACGCGGCTGACGTTCGCGGGCTGGAGCGCGTTCACCACGAAGGTCGCGGTGTCGGGCGACCAGGGGATGATGTCGATCTTCTCGCCCTGCATTTCCTGCACGACGGCCTGGACGCGGCTGCCCTTCATGCCGACGCAGGCGCCGACCGGGTCGATGCTCGAATCGTGGCTGATCACGCCGATCTTGGCGCGGCTGCCCGGATCGCGCGCGGCGGCCTTGATCTCGATGATGCCGTCATAGATTTCGGGCACTTCCTGCGCGAACAGCTTCTTCATGAAGTCCGGATGCGCGCGGCTCAGGAAGATCTGCGGGCCACGGTTCTCGCGGCGCACGTTCAGGATCAGCGAGCGGATGCGGTCGTTCACGCGGACGACTTCGCGCGGGATCTGCTGGTCGCGACGGATCACGCCCTCGGCGCGGCCCAGGTCGACGACGATGTGGCCGAATTCGACGCGCTTGACGACGCCGGTGATGATCTCGCCCTGGCGATCCTTGAACTCATCGAACTGACGGTCGCGCTCGGCGTCGCGGACCTTCTGGAAGATGACCTGCTTGGCCGCCTGCGCGGCGATGCGGCCGAATTCGATCGGGGGCAGCGGGTCGACGATGAAGTCGCCGATCGCGGCACCCTTTTGCAGCTTCTCGGCACCCTTGAGGTCGATCTGCTTGTAATAGTCGTCGACCACCTCGACCACCTCGACGACGCGCCACAGGCGCAGGTCGCCCGAATTCGGATCGAGCTTGGCGCGAATGTCGTTCTCGGCGCCGTAACGGGCACGGGCGGCGCGCTGGATCGCGTCCTCCATCGCCTCGATGACGATGCCCTTGTCGATCATCTTTTCCGAGGCGACCGCATTCGCGATCGCGATCAGTTCCGCCTTGTTGGCGGAAATGGCGGTAGCCATCAGTGCCGTCCTTCCGTGGTGGCGCCGTCCTGTTCGGGCGCATCCTGATAATAAACCTCTTCCGCGCCCTCGGGGGACAGCGGCACCGTCGCGGCGATCAGCCGGTCGGTCATGACGAGCTTGGCGTCCTCGATGGCGGTAAAGGGCAGTTCGTGACGAACCTCCTCGCCATCGACGATGACGACATTCTCGCCCTCGACGCCGTCTAGGTCGCCCTTGAACTGCTTGCGGCCGTTCCGCTTCTCGGCCAGCGTGATCCGCGCCTCATGCCCCGCCCAGTCGGCGAAGTCCTTGAGACGGGTCAGCGGACGGTCGATACCGGGCGAGGACACCTCCAGCCGATAGGCATAATCGATCGGATCGCGGCCCTGCTCCTCCAGCGCGTCAAGCACGGCGGAGATGCGGCGCGACAGGTCGGCGCAGTCGTCGATGTTCAGCTGGCGCGTGTCGGGGCGCTCGGCCATCACCTGAAGCGTGGGGTCCGACGTGCCGCCATACATCTTCACGCGCACGAGCTCGAAGCCGAGCGCCTTGGCCTCGGGTTCGATGAGTTGCGTCAGAAGGGCGATGTCCGCCATGAAAGCTCCAGATGTGCCGGATCGGCGCCGCGGAACCCGTTCCGCAGCCTCCTTCACCCGACGATGTAAGAGAATGGGCCAGTCTATACACAGAAACCGCCGACGAAACAAGCATGGATGCCAGCGCGTTGGCGGCCCATCGGGCCGAACAGGGCCATACCGGGAGAGATGAAGATGAAACTGCCGCTGCTCGCCGCCTTGCCGGTGGCCCTTATCGCCTGTTCGGGCAACGGGCCGGCCCCCGGCGAAACGGGGAATACGTCGCCCGTGACGGTCGCGCCCGGCGGCACCCCCGCCCCCTCGCCCTCCGCCACCCCGCCCGCGACCGTGGTCGACGGCCAACCCTTTGGCCGCACCGTCATCGCCGATTTCGACGCGCCCTGGGCGATGACCTTCCTGCCCGACCGGCGAATGCTGGTGACCGAGAAGGACGGCCGGATGCTGCTGGTCGCCGCCGATGGCCAGGCGCGCCAGACGATCGTACGCATCGCCGTCGATTCGGCGGGCCAGGGCGGCCTGATGGACGTGGCCCTCGCCCCCGACTTCGCGCAGTCGGCCCGCGTCTATTTCAGCTATTCGGCAGCCGCCGATGGCGGCAAGCATGTCGTGCTGGCGCGCGGGCGGTTGCAGGAGGCGAACGGCACCGCGCAACTGACCGGGGTCGAGACGCTATGGGCCGCCAGCCCGGCCGTCACCGGCGACGGCCATTATTCGGGCCGCATCGCCTTTTCGCCCGACGGCCAGTATCTGTTCTTCACGGCGGGCGACCGGCAGAAATTCACCCCGGCGCAGGATCCCAAGGCGACGCTGGGCAAGGTGCTCCGCCTGACCCCCGACGGCAAGCCTGCGGCGGGCAATCCGCTGGCGGCGCAGGGTTTCGATCCCGCCATCTGGTCCTATGGCCATCGCAACCTGCTGGGCATCGCCTTCGATGCTGCCGGCAATTTGTGGGAGCAGGAGATGGGCCCCAAGGGCGGCGACGAGGTCAACCTGATCCTGCCGGGCCGCAATTACGGCTGGCCCAACGCCTCGAACGGGTCGCATTATGACGGCCGCGACATTCCCGATCACCGCGCGGGCGACGGCTATGAAGCGCCCAAGGTCTGGTGGAACCCGGTGATCTCGCCGGGCGGGCTGATGATCTATTCGGGCTCGCTCTTCCCGCAATGGCGCGGCGATGCGTTCATCGGCGGCCTGTCCAGCAAGGCGCTGGTCCGCGTCGACCTGAACGGCACCAGCGCCGCCAAGGGCGACCAGTGGGACATGGGTGCGCGTATCCGCGAAGTCGAACAGGGTCCCGACGGCGCCATCTACGTCCTGGAGGACGGCGGCGATTCGCAAGGACGGCTGATCAGGCTGACCCCTGCCTGATCCCGATTTGAGGCCGCCCCGCCCCGGTGGCGAACCGGGGCGGGGAAATCTGGTCTGACAAAAGCACTTGACCCGACCGGTTCGCATGTCGATTTTGCGCTCAAAGCGGCGACGCAGGATCGCCATACCGACAGGGGACGGACCAGATGCGATCGCCGCAGCCCGGCGCGCCGGGCATACCGGCCATGGGGCTGACCAAGCCACCGGCCAGGGGATCGGACACCGGCAACCGCGCGGTTGAGGTGCATTCGCGCGACGCACGCCTGTCGCGGGGCTTTTCGGGCACCAATCTGGAACGTGCGGGCGATTATAATCTGCGCACCGTGCTCCAGGCGATACGCTGTCATGGCGAGACCACGCGGATCGCGCTGGCCAACCAGACCGGGCTGACCCCGCCGACCATCGCCAACATCACCGGCCGCCTGAGCGAGATGGGGATGATCCGCACCGCCGGGCGGCTGCATCGCGGACGCGGACAGCCTGCGCTGCGGATCGAGATCTGCCCCGACGGCGCGTTCGCGATCGGACTGACCATCGACCGCGACCATCTGGCCATCGCGATCCTGGACCTCAGCGGCACGGTGCGGGCGCGGGCGACGCGCGAGATCGCCTTTCCCAGCCCCGACGACGTCACCGCCTTCATCCACGATACGTTCGAGCCCGCGCTGGCCGAGGGGCAGGTCGATCGCTCACGGGTGATTGGCGTCGGCATCGCGATGCCCGACGGCGTCGACCGCTCGCTGCCCAACCAGACGCGCGGATATGATGCCTGGGTCGGCGTCGATCCGGAGGCGCTGCTCGCCCCGCTTCTCCCCTGGCCGATCCACCGCGACAATGATGCCGCCGCCGCCGCGCTGGGCGAGGCGCAATATGATCACGACTTCGACTGCCCCAGTTTCTTCTACCTGCTGATTACGGCGGGGCTCGGCGGCGGGCTGGTCGTCGATCGCACCTATCATCGCGGCGCGCATCGCCGTTCGGGCGAGATCGGGCTGATGCCCGATCCGACCGCCAAGAGACCTGGGGCGATCGTGCAGGACACGGTGTCGCTGGCCGGGCTGCAGGTGCGGCTGGCGGCGGCGGGCTATACGCTCGATTCGCCCGAGACGCTGGGCGAACAGGACGATCCGATGCTGTGCGCGGTCCTCGACCGGTGGATCGTCGATTCGATCGCGGCGCTGACCCAACCCTTCGTCGCGGTGACGACCTTGTTCGATCCCGATGCCATACTGATCGGCGGGCGCCTGCCCATCTGGCTGCTCGACCGGCTGGCCAGGGGGCTGGACCAGGCGCTGGCGGAGATCGAACTGCCGGTGCGCCCCGCCATCCGCCCGGCACGCCGCGCCCATGACGCGCCCGCCATCGGCGCGGCGATGCTGCCCTTCATGGACCAGTTGCTGCCCTCCGACTCGATCCTGGTTCAGGCGGGACGGGGTTAAGCCCCCTCACCATCCTCGGTTCGGGCTGAACGGAGATCGGGGACAAAGAAAGGGCCCGCCTCCTGTTGGAAGCGGGCCCTTTCGGCATTCCGATTTCGGGACGATCAGCCCGCCATGTCTTCCAGCTCGCGACCGCGCGTCTCGTTGACCATCGCGCGGACGAAGAAGAACGACACCGCCGCGAAGAAGGCATAACCGAAATAGGTCACGCTCAGGCCCGGCGACACGGCCAGCGCCGGGAAGCTGACCGAGATGGCGGCGTTGGCGATCCACTGGGCAAAGCCCGACACCGCCAGGCCCGAACCGCGAATCTGGTTCGGGAACATCTCACCCAGCATGACCCACATGACCGGGCCCCAGCTGGCGTTGAAGAAGATGACGTACAGGTTCGCCGCGACCAGCGCGATGACGCCGTTGTTGCCGGGCAGGCTGACCGCGCCGTTCGCGCCGGTGACGGCGGTCGAAAAGGCATAGGCGACGATCGCCAGCGTCACCGCCATGCCCGCCGAGCCGATCAGCAGCAGCGGCTTGCGGCCGATCTTGTCGACTGTCGCGATGGTGAACAGGCACGCCGCGATCGACAGCACGCCCGACAGGATGTTGGTCTGGAGCGCGTAATCCTCCGAGAAGCCGACCGCCTCCCACAGCGTCGCGCCGTAATAGAACACGACGTTGATGCCGACGAGCTGCTGGAACACGGCCAGGCCGATGCCCGCCCACAGGATCGGGCGGATCTTGCCGGTCGTCTTGTCGACTAGGTCGGACAGCTTGGGCTTGTGCTGGTCGGCGGACAGGCTGCGGCGGATCTCGGCCACCTTTCGGGTCGCCTCACCCTCGCCGAACAGCTTGGTCAGGACGGTATGCGCCTCGGCATCGCGGCCCTTGGCGACCAGGAAGCGCGGGCTTTCCGGGATGATCGAGAGGGCCGCGAAATAGATCGCCGCCGGGATCGCCTGAAGCCAGAACATCCAGCGCCAGGCGGGGAAGCCCAGCCAGAATTCGGCGGTCGAGCCACCGGCATAGCGCGCCAGCGCGAAATTGGCGACGAACGCACCGGTCAGGCCGGTGATGATCATCACCTGCTGCACGCTCGACAGTCGTCCGCGAATCGAGGCAGGCGTCACTTCGGAGATGTAGACGGGCGAGATGACGCTGGCCGCGCCGACGCCCAGGCCGCCGATGATGCGCGCGAAGATGAAGATCGCCGAGCTGCCGGCGGCGCCCGCCAGCAACGCGCTGACCAGGAAGAGCCCGGCGGCCAGCATCATGACGTTGCGGCGGCCGATCGCGTCGGACAGGCGCCCCGCGCCGAACGCGCCGATCGCCGATCCAACCAGGATCGCGCCGACATTGACGCCGACACCCAGACGACCGAGGTCGAACGCGGCCTCCAGCCCCTTTTGCGTGCCGTTGATGACGCCGGAATCATAGCCGAACATGAAACCGCCGATGGTCGCGACAACGACGATCGCGGCGATGAATCCATGGTTGACGCGGATCGCGTCCCCACCCCTAGTCGAATCGGTCACCTCGGGCCCTCTCCTCATCCGCGCGGCTCACGTCTTCGCCTAACCGCGCGACTTAATCCTGTCACCGGCGCAAAACTGCCCGGCCTTGAATGGTAACGCTATCTTAAAACATCGCGCCGTCAAGCGGATGTATATGCGCTTCGTCCCGCTTCCGCATGGCGGGACCGGTCATGCTATCGCGCGCGGCCGCCGCCGCGGCGCCGCATCCGACTGACGCCGGATCAGGCTATAGTCGAGCATGCGGTGCGGGGCGGCCTCGCCCGTCTTCTGGCGGATCACGGTCGCCATCATCTCGACCGCGGCGCGCGCCATGTCGGCGATCGGCTGGTGGATGGTGGTCAGCTCGGGCCAGATGGTCGTCGACAGGGTGGTGTCGTCGAACCCGCAGACGGTCAGGTCGCTCGGCACGTCCAGACCACGGCGATGCGCCACCGCCACCGTCGCGGCCGCCATGTCGTCATTGGAGGCGATGATCGCGGTCGGCGGCTCGGGCAGGTCGAGCAGCCGCTCGGCCGCGTCCAGCCCGGAGCGATAGGTATAGAGCCCCGGTGCGACCAGATCCGCGTCGAACGGCGCGCCCGCCGCCTCCAGCGCGGCGCGAAACCCCTCATACCGCCGGGCGCTGGCGGTCAGGTTGGGATTGCCCGAGATGAAGCCGATGCGGCGATGGCCCAGCGTCATGACATGCCGGGTCATCTCCTCGGCGGCGGCGCGGTCGTCGATCTGGACCGCCATCGCCGAGTCGGGCATCTCCTCGGGCGAGCGACCGGTCGCCACGACGACGGTCGGCACCCCCGCCTCACGCAGCAGCGAGAGCACCGGTTCGGCCTCGCACAGTGGCGGCGGCAGGATGACGCCGTCGATCCCGCCCTTGATCAGGTGGCGCGTCACCTCGACCTCATGGTCGCCGATCTCGCACTTCTCGACCACCATCTGCACGTCCAGCCGCGATGCCTGGTCCAGCGTGCCGAGCAGGAACTCGCTCAGGAACCCCTGGCTGGGATTGCTGTACAACATGCCGATGCGGATCTGCGCCGCGCCGGCCAGGCTGCGCGCGGCGGGGTTGGGGGCATAGTTCAGCTGGGCGATCGCCGCCTCGACCTTTTCGCGGGTGGCGGGTCGGACATTGGCCTCGTTGTTGATGACGCGCGACACGGTCATCAGCGACACGCCGGCCTCTCGGGCGACGTCGCTGATCGTGGGAGCGCTGCTGCCGCGGCGCGAGGTCCTGATGTTCATGGCCCTACGCTTCCACGTTTCGTGCCCGATGCGCAATGCTTTGCGGCCGAAAGTCGGGCGTGGAGCGGTAACACCCCTTGCGAATTCTCGCTCATGCCGGTAGTGCGCCCGCCAGCATCAAGAGTCGGGCCCATGCCCGGCACCAACCTGCCTCCCGGCAAGGTGGTGCCTTTCCAGATGGAGAGGGATGTGGCCGAACCGGCAACAACGGGACGAACCGCCACTTCCTCATCCGACTCGCCCAAAGGCACGAAGGATTTGTGATGAAGACGGCCCCTCAGCATCTCGCGCCCCAGCAATTTGCCAGCGACAATTATGCCGGCATCTGTCCCGAGGCCTGGGCCGCGATGGCCGAGGCGAACCAGGGCTATGTCCCCGCCTATGGCGAGGACCCCTATACCGACCGCGCCGCCGACGCGTTCCGCACGCTGTTCCAGACCAAGTGCGAGGTCTTCTTCGCGTTCAACGGCACGGCGGCCAATTCGCTGGCGCTGGCCGCACTCTGCCAGAGCTATCATAGCGTGATCTGCTCGGCCTCCGCGCATGTCGAGACCGACGAGTGCGGCGCGCCGGAGTTCTTCTCCAACGGCTCCAAGTTGCTGGTCGCGCAGACCGATGACGGCAAGCTGACCCCGGACGCGGTCCGCGCGTTGGCCACCGGCCGCTCGGACATTCATTTTCCCAAGCCCCGCGCGGTGACGATCACCCAGCCGACCGAGACGGGGCAGGTCTATACCCTGCCCGAGATCCATGCATTGTCGGCGGTGTGCCGCGAACTGGGCCTGCGGCTGCACATGGACGGGGCGCGCTTCGCCAATGCCTGCGCCGCGCTGGGCTGTTCACCCGCCGACATGACGTGGCGCGCGGGCGTCGACGTGCTGTGCTTCGGCGGGACCAAGAACGGCATGGCGGTCGGCGAGGCCATCCTGTTCTTCGACCCCGTGCTGGCGGAAGATTTCGACTATCGCTGCAAGCAGGCGGGGCAGCTGGCGTCCAAGATGCGCTACCTCGCCGCGCCCTGGATCGGGATGCTCGACACCGGCGCCTGGCTGACCAATGCGGCGCATGCCAATGCCTGTGCCCAGCGGCTGGCGGCGCGGGTCGCGGGGCTGCCCGGCATCGAACCGATGTTCCCGGTCGAGGCCAATGCCGTGTTCCTGAGCGCGCCGCCCGAAGTGCTCGACGGCCTGCGCGCGCGCGGCTGGCGCTTCTATACCTTCATCGGCGGCGGCGCGCGCTTCATGTTCGCATGGGACGCCGACCCTGCACGGGTCGACCAGCTGGGCGACGACATCGCCGCCGTGGCGGCCGAAGCGTTGCAGGTGGCATAAACGCCGGACGGACCGTCTTCCTTCCCTCCTGATGGGGAAGGAAGAAACGGCTTTATCCCTCGGCGGCGAGACGGTCGAGCCAGGCCTGGGCCTGTTTGGGCTCACCCACCGCCTCGGGCCCGACCGGCCCGCGCGACGCGAGAAACTCGGCATGGAGCGCAAAGGGCGGCAGGCCCAGCTGTGTCCTGGCCGCGTCGATCGCCTCGCCGATCTCGGTCAGCTCCGCCACCACGGGGGCCGCCGCCGCGCGGGCCACGCGGTCCTTGCGATGGTCGAACAGCCCCCATTTGCCGCCCGCCGTTATACGCAGCGCCGCGATCAGCGCCTCGCGATAGTCGCTTTCCATTTCCTCGCGGTGCACATCCAGCCGCGCCAGTCGATCACCCTTGGCCATGACCCGGCCTTAAGCCGCGCCGATCGGGTCGGCAATCACCGACATGGCGTGCCGCGAAAACCGGATCAGGAAGCGGCGGGCGTGAGCGCGATCTCCACACGGCGGTTGCGCGCGCGGCCTGCGCTGTCGTCGCTGCCATCGGGCTTGGCATTGGGCGCGACGGGGCGCGTCTCGCCCAGCGCGATGACGGTAATCCGGTCGCGCGCAATGCCCTTGCGCGCCAGATAATCGCGTACCGCATCGGCCCGCTTGCGCGACATGGTGCGATTGGCCGTATCATCGCCGTCGCTGTCGGAATGGCCACGCAGCGTCAGGCGGCCCGTCTTCACCGCCGCCTGCTCCGCCATCCGGTCGAGCGTCGCCTTCGCCTCCCGGCTCAGGACCGCGCCCCCTTCGGGAAAGCCGATCGTCGCCAAGGGCGCATCGGGATTGGCGGATGGGTCCGGCGTCGCACGGGCCGGAGGCGACGGCTCGGGGATCGGCATTTCGATGACGGCGCCCTTCGTCCCCGCGGCACGGGCGACCGGCGTGTTGCCGTCGCCGCAGCCCACCAGGATCAAGGCCATGGCGGACACGATCATCCCGCCCCCCGGTCGCATTCGCATCCCCATCCCTTCAACGGCCATCACCGCGGGCCCGCCTGCCCGGCCGCTGGATCATAGGAACCGATTGTTGCGGTGCAAACAGGCTTCGCCGCGCATCCCGGCCCAAATCCCCCATTATGGGTCACCGCCGGTGTCGGATCAATCCGACGCTTCGGACGGCAGGGCAACCCCGCGCTGCTCGCTCAGTATCCGCCAGCCCGTCAGGAACAGCGCCGCCACGACCGGACCCACGACGATCCCGCTGAGCCCCAGCAGCTCGATCCCGCCCAGCGTCGTCAGCAGTACGATCCAGTCGGGCAGGCCGGTGTCGCGGCCGACCAGGATGGGACGCAGGATATTGTCGGCCAGTCCGATGACCAGCACGCCCGAGGCGACGACCACCGCCCCCTGCCAGATCGCCCCCGTCGCCAGCAGGTAGATGGCGACCGGCCCCCAGATGATTGCCGGGCCGATCGCGGGCAGCAGGGCGGCGATCGCCATCAGCACGCCCCACAAGAGCGCGGCAGGCACGCCGACGATCGAGAAGGTGATCGCCCCCAGCGCGCCCTGCACCAGCCCGACGATGACAGATCCCTTGATCGTCGCGCGCACCACCGCAACGAAGGTATCCACCAGTCGCGTCGACACCTGTCCGTCCAGCGGCAGCGCGCGGACGAAGGCGGACCCCAGCCGATCCCCGTCGCGGATCAGGAAGAAGGCGACATACAGGCCGACGCCAAAGGCCAGCGCGAAGGCGAAGGCGTTGCGACCGATCGACAGCGCCTGGCTCGCGATCTGGCTGACGCTGCTGCTCAGCGTGCGCGAGACGCGCTGCTGAAGCCCCTCGAAGCTGCCGACGCCCGAATTGTCCATCGCCTGGCGCAAACGCTGGGGCAGTGCATCGCGAACCTGCTGGAAATATTGGGCGAAGTCGATCTGGCCGCTGCGGAGTTTCAGATACACGCCCGAGGCCTGGTCGACGACCATGCTGCCGATCACCAGGGTGGGCACCACCACGGCAAAGGTGATGATGAGCATGGTCAGCCCGGCGGCAAGGCCGCGTCGCCCGCCCGTCTTGGTCAGCAGCCACTGGAACAGCGACCGAAACAGGATCGCCGCCAGCGCCGCCCAGAGCAGCGCCATCAGAAAGCCGGAAACCACCGCGATCAGTCCGATGGTCACGATCGCGAGGAAGAGGATGAATCCCCCTCGTTCGATCCGTTCGCGGTCGATGGTCATGCGGTCTTCCCCCTGTTCATCGCGACCAAACTGTCACGGTGACGCAACGGTTCCGTCTTGGGCTATGCGAGTTGGGCGGGATGGAATCCCGTTCCTCCCCTGCAAGGCGCGGGGGATCAGCGAAGCTGGTGGAGGGGTGTCCCGCTATCCAGGACGCGACACCCCTCCGTCAGGCCTTCGGCCTGCCACCTCCCCTAGCGGGTGAGGAAAAGAGCTATCATTCCGCCGCCACCGCCTCGACACTGTCGTCGAGCGGATGCGCCAGCCGGGTCAGCATTTCCTTCGGGCAGACCTGCCAGAAATGCCCGGCCACGCGGTCCCAATCCTCGAGCAGCCCCTTCGACCACTTGCTGTCGGTGCGCGCGGCATGTTCGGCGACCAGGTCGCGCAACACGCCTTCCCAATGCGCCGAAGCGAGACGCTGCCACACGATATTCTCGGGGTTGGCGCGGCGCGGGAAACGCGCTTCGGGGTCGTAGATGAAGGCCATGCCGCCGGTCATGCCCGCACCGAAGTTCGCGCCGACCTCGCCCAGCACCACCGCGGTGCCGCCGGTCATATATTCGCAGCCATTTGCGCCACAGCCCTCGACCACCACGGTCGCGCCCGAGTTACGCACGGCGAAGCGCTCGCCCGCCTGGCCCGCCGCGAACAGGCGACCCGAGGTCGCGCCGTAGAGGACGGTGTTGCCGATGATCGTGTTCTTCTGGCTGGCCAGCGGCGAGCTGACCGCCGGACGGACGATGATCGTGCCGCCCGACAGGCCCTTGCCGACATAGTCGTTGGCATCGCCGAACACTTCCAGCGTCACGCCCTTGCACAGGAACGCGCCCAGCGACTGGCCCGCGCTCCCCCGCAGCCGGACGGTGACATGCCCGTCGGCCAGCTTGCTCATGCCGAACGTGCGCGTGATCTCCGAGGACAGGCGGGTGCCGACCGCGCGGTGCGTGTTGCGCACCGAATAGGTCAACTGCATCTTCTCGCCGCGCGAGAAGACGGCGGCGGCATCCTTGATGATCTGCGCATCCAGGCTGTCGGGCACTTCGTTGCGGAAGGTCGACAGGCTGAACCGCCGCTCGGCATCGGTCGCATCGACCTTGGCCAGAACGGGATTGAGGTCGAGATCGTCGAGATGCTCGGCCCCGCGGCTGACCTGGCGCAGCAGCTCGGTCCGCCCGATCACCTCGTCCAGCGAGCGCACGCCGAGGCGCGCCAGGATGTCGCGGACTTCCTCGGCGATGAAGGTCATCAGGTTGATGACCTTTTCCGGCGTGCCGGTGAACTTGGCGCGAAGCCGCTCGTCCTGCACGCAGACACCGACCGGGCAGGTGTTGCTATGGCACTGGCGCACCATGATGCATCCCATGGCGACGAGGCTCAGCGTACCGATGCCGAATTCCTCGGCCCCCAGGATCGCCGCGATCACGATGTCGCGCCCGGTCTTCAGGCCGCCATCGGCGCGCAGGCGGATGCGACCGCGCAGGCCGTTCAGGGTCAGCGTTTGGTTGACCTCCGACAGGCCCATTTCCCAGGGCGTGCCGGCGTACTTGATCGACGTCTGGGGCGACGCACCCGTGCCGCCGACATGGCCCGACACCAGGATGACGTCGGCATGCGCCTTCGCCACGCCCGCTGCGACCGTGCCGATGCCCGCCGAGCTGACCAGCTTCACGCAGACGCGGGCGCGCGGGTTGATCTGCTTGCAGTCGTAGATGAGCTGCGCGAGATCCTCGATCGAGTAGATATCGTGATGCGGCGGCGGCGAGATCAGCGTCACGCCCGGCGTCGCATGGCGAAGCTTGGCGATGAACTCGGTCACCTTGAAGCCGGGCAGCTGCCCGCCCTCGCCGGGCTTGGCGCCCTGTGCGACCTTGATCTCGATCTCGTCGCAGGCGTTCAGATATTCCGCCGTCACGCCGAAGCGGCCGCTCGCGATCTGCTTGATCGTCGAGTTGGCGTTGTCGCCATTGTCATAGGGCTGGTAACGCAGCTTGTCCTCGCCGCCCTCGCCCGACACGGCCTTCGCGCCGATCCGGTTCATCGCGATGGCCAGCGTCTCGTGCGCTTCCGGCGACAGCGCGCCCAGCGACATGCCCGGCGTCACGAAACGCTTGCGGATCTCGGTGATCGCCTCGACCTGATCGACCGCCACGCCCTCGGCGGGGAAGTTGAACTGGAGCAGGTCACGCAGATAGACCGGCGGCAGGTCGCCGACGCCGCGCGCGAATTGCAGGTACGTCGAATAGCTGTCGGTCGCGACCGCCGTCTGCAACAGGTGCATCAGCTGTGCTGAATAGGCATGCGTCTCGCCGCCGTCGCGCTGGCGATAGAAGCCGCCGATCGGCAGCGTCGCGACATGCTGGTCCCAGGCCGCCTCGTGACGGATCATCGCCGAATAATGGAGCGAGTTGTAACCCTCGCCCGAAATCTTGGCGGGCATACCGGGGAACAGATCGTTGACCAGCGCGCGGGACAGGCCGACCGCCTCGAAATTATAGCCGCCGCGATAGCTGGAGATCACCGCGATCCCCATCTTGGCCATGATCTTGAGCAGGCCGTCCTCGATCGCGGTGCGATGGTTGGCCAGGCACGTCTCGATGGTCATATCGCCGAACAGGCCACGGCCGTGACGATCGACGATCGCGGCTTCGGCCAGATAGGCGTTCACCGTGGTCGCGCCGACGCCGATCAGCACCGCATAATAATGGGTGTCGAGGCATTCGGCCGAACGGACGTTGATCGACGCATAGCTGCGCAGGCCCCGCCGGACGAGATGCGTGTGCACCGCCGCCGCCGCCAGCACGCCCGCGATGGCGACGCGGCCTTCGGAGACATGCTCGTCGGTCAGGAACAGCTCGGAGCGCCCTTCGCGCACCGCCTGTTCCGCCTGGTTGCGGATACGCTGGATCGCCGCGCGCAGACGGTCGGGACCGCCATCGGCCTCGAAGGTGCAGTCGATCTCCGCCGCCGAACGGCCGAAATGCGTCTTCAACCGGTGCCAGTCAGCCCCCGTCAGCACCGGCGAGTTGAGCACCAGCACCCGCTCGCGCCGATCCTCGGTGTCGAGGATGTTGGCAAGATTGCCGAACCGCGTCTTGAGCGACATCACATAGCGTTCGCGAAGCGAGTCGATCGGCGGGTTCGTCACTTGGCTGAAATTCTGGCGGAAGAACTGGCTGATCAGGCGCGGCTTGTCGGAGATGACCGCCAGCGGCGTGTCGTCGCCCATCGACCCGATGGCTTCCTTGCCGCCCTCTGCCATGGGCGACAGGATCAGCTCCATATCCTCCATCGTCTGGCCGGCGGCGACCTGACGGCGCAGCATTTCGCCGCGCGGCATCCGTACCAGCGCGTCCTCCTCGGAGGGCGCGGGCAGCTGGTCCATGGTCAGGAACTCGCCGATCATCGCGGCATAGTCCTGCTCGCCCGAGATCTGGTCCTTGATCGCGCGGTCGTCGTACAGCTTGCCCTCGGCCAGATCGACCGCGATCATCTGCCCCGGCCCCAGGCGGCCCTTGGCGGTGATCGTCGATTCCGGCACCACCACCATGCCGCTTTCCGAACCCACGATCAGCAGGCCGTCGGCGGTCAGCGTATAGCGCAGCGGGCGCAGCGCGTTGCGGTCCATGCCCGCCACCGCCCAGCGGCCATCGGTCATCGCCAGCGCGGCCGGACCGTCCCACGGCTCCATGACGGAGGCGAGATACTGGTACATGTCGGCATGCGCCTTGGGCGCGTCGAGGTCCTTCTGCCACGCCTCGGGCACCAGCATCAGCTTGGCGGTCGGCGCATCGCGGCCCGACCGGCAGATCGCCTCGAACACGGCATCGAGTGCGGCGGTGTCGGACGCGCCCGCGGGGATCACCGGCTTGATGTCCTCCGAATTGTCGCCGAACGCGATCGAGGCCATGCGGATCTCGTGGCTGAGCATCCAGTTCTTGTTGCCACGGATTGTGTTGATCTCACCGTTATGCGCCAGGCAGCGGAAGGGCTGCGCCAGCCACCATTGCGGGAAGGTGTTGGTCGAATAACGCTGGTGGAAGATCGCCACGCGGCTCTCGAACCGGTGGTCCTGCAGGTCGGGATAGAAGACCGACAGGCTCTCGGCGAGGAACAGCCCCTTGTAGATGATCGAGCGGCAGGACAGCGAACAGATGTAGAAGCCGCTGATCTGCGCCGCGATCACCCGCTTTTCGATGCGGCGGCGGACCAGATACAGGTTCTTCTCGAACTCAGCGGCATCGACCTCGTCGGGCATCGGCCCGGCGATCATGATCTGCTCGATCTCGGGCCGGGTCGCCTGCGCCTTCATGCCGATGACCGACACGTCGACCGGCACCTGGCGCCAGCCATAGATGGTGTAGCCCGCCTCGATGATGACGCTCTCGACGATGGTCCGACAGGTTTCCTGCGCGCCCAGGTCGGTGCGCGGCATGAAGATCATGCCGACCGCCAGCCGGTTGGGCAGCACCTTGTGTCCCGACGCCGCGATCGCATCGTCGAAGAAGCGGTGCGGCAGGTCGACATGCAGACCCGCCCCGTCACCGGTCTTGCCGTCCGCATCCACCGCACCGCGATGCCACACGGCCTTCAGCGCGTCGATCGCCGACTGGACGACCCGGCGCGAGGGCTGGCCATCGGTGGCCGCGACCATGCCGACGCCGCACGCATCGCCCTCGAACTCGGGGCGGTACATGCCATGCTCGGCGAGATATTCGCGCTGGTCCATCGTCATTCTCCGCTTGCGCCGAACCGGGTCATCACCCCGGCCACGGCCTTTTCCGTTTCCGCCCATTCCCAGGGCGCTTCTTCCGTAATCCAGCTCAGGACCGTCTCTTCGGTCCGGGGCCGCAGCGCCCGGACCTTGTCGACCAGCCTGGCCTCGGTCGTCATATTCGGCGGGACCGTTCCGCTCTGCATCGTCGCGATCAGCGCCTGTCCGGCGGCCGTCGCGTAAAAGCGGTTCAGCGTCGCCAGTTCGGCATCGCTGAACGCCGCGCCGTAGATCGCCGCCTGGCGTTGCCACAGGACCGGCATCCGCTCATGCATCGAACGGGCGCGTAACGGCTGTATCGCCTGGGCGATCGCCCAGACGATGCCGGGATGCTTCGCCTCGCGCGCCTGCATCTTCGGGTCACTCGCCAAGAGCTGCGCCACCATGGTGTCGGTGCCCATGTCGGCCATCTTGACGAGAAGCGCCTCCGGGTAGAGCAATCGCGCAAGCGCCAGCGCCGCCGGGCGCGACGCGGGTTGCGTGGGGCCGGCCTTCGGTGCGGCTGGTGTCGCGACCAGCGCGACCAGCGACCCCGCCATCAGACCGACCATGCGCATCACGCCGCCACCTTCTCGCGCGCAGCCGTCTTCGCCCGTCCCTTCAACCACTTGTGCATCGCCTGTGCGACGTCGCGGCCGTCGCGGATCGCCCACACGACCAGGCTCGCGCCGCGCACGATATCCCCGGCGGCAAACACGCCGTCCAGGCTGGTCATCAGCGTGCGGCCATCGACCAGCACCGTGCCCCAGCGGCTGACGCCCAGTTCGGCGGTGCCGAACAGGCTGGGCAGGTCCTCGGCATCGAAGCCCAGCGCCTTGATGACCATGTCCGCGTCCAGCAGATGGTCGGCGCCCGGCTCGGCCTCCGGCGCACGGCGGCCGCTCGCGTCCGGCGCACCCAGCCGCATCTTGGCGGCGCGCACGCCGGTCACCGTCTCGCCGCCCTCGAAGCCGAGCGGCGCGGACAGCCAGACGAACTCGGCGCCCTCTTCCTCGGCATTGGCGACTTCGCGCTGCGAGCCGGGCATGTTCGCGCGGTCGCGGCGATAGAGGCACTTCACCGACTTGGCACCCTGGCGGATCGCGGTGCGGACACAGTCCATCGCGGTATCGCCGCCGCCGATCACGACGACATTCTTGCCCGCCGCGTTCAGCGAGCCATTCTCGAACGCCTCGACCGTGTCGCCAAAGCTCTTGCGGTTGGAGGCGGTCAGATAGTCGAGCGCGGCGATCACGCCGTTCGCACCTGATCCATCCACCTCGACATTGCGCGCCTTGTATACGCCGGTCGCGATCAGCACCGCGTCATGGCGATGGCGCAGTTCCTCCAGCGTCGCGTCCTCGCCAACCGAGAAGCCCTCGTGAAAGACGATGCCACCCGCCTTCAGCCGCTCGACGCGGCGCATGACGACGGGCTTCTCCAGCTTGAAGCCGGGGATGCCATAGGTCAGCAGGCCGCCCGCGCGGTCGTGCCGGTCATAGACATGGACCTCGTAACCCGAAATGCGCAGATATTCTGCCGCGCTCAGGCCCGCGGGCCCCGCGCCGATCACGGCGACCGACTGGCCGCGCTCCGGCCCCGGCACCAGCGGTTCGACCCAGCCCTCTTCCCAGGCGGTGTCGGTGATGAACTTCTCGACCGATCCGATCGTGACCGCGCCGTGGCCCGAAAACTCGATGACGCAATTGCCCTCGCACAGCCGGTCCTGCGGGCAGATGCGGCCACAGATCTCCGGCATGGTCGAGGTGGCGTTGGACAGTTCATAGGCTTCGCGCAACCGCCCCTCGGCGGTCAGGCGCAGCCAGTCGGGGATATGATTGTGCAGCGGGCAATGGACCGAGCAATAGGGCACTCCGCATTGCGAGCAGCGCCCGGCCTGGTCCTCGGCCGCCGGGGGCGCATAACGCTCCGCAATCTCACGGAAATCCTCCGCACGCGCCTCTGCGCCCCGCTTGGCCGGATAGGCCTGCTCGCGGCCCACAAACTTCAGCATAGAATCGTTCGCCATATGCGCCTCCGAAGATGCGGATATTGCGCAAGCGACCCTGTGTCACCTCGAAATCGACATATATGGCATACATGCTGCCATAGTTATCGCGATTTACTAGCGGCCGACCGCCCTATTGCGATCGACCCGCAAAAAACAAGGTCCGATCCGGCATCAATGCATCGTCAACAGCGCCAGTGCGATGCTGCCGGCCACGATTCGATACCAGGCAAAGGGGCCAAAGCCATGCTTGCCGACGATGCCGACGAACCAGCGTACGACCAGCAGCGCGACGATGAACGCCACCACGAAGCCGATCGCGATCTCCAGCGGCCCGACGCTATTCCCGGCGCGCATCGCATCCATATGCCCGGCCGTCTCCACCACGCTCGCCCCCAGCATCGTGGGGATGGCAAGGAAGAAGCTGAACTCCGCCGCGGTACGCCGCTCGACGCCCAGGGTCAGCGCCCCCAGGATCGTCGCGCCCGAGCGGCTGACGCCTGGAATCATCGCCAGACACTGGAGGAAGCCGACGCCCAGCGCGGTCTTGGCCGGGACCGCCGCGATGCCGCGCGTGTTGCCGGGCTTCACCAGCCGCTCGATCACCAGGATCGCGACGCCGCCGACGATCAGCGCGACCGCCACAACCTTGGGCTGGAGCAACAGCGCCTCGATATGCTTTTTTGCCAGCACGCCGATGACGGCGGCGGGGATGAAGGCGATCAGCAGGTTGCGCACGAAGCGGACCGAGCCCGGATCGCCCTTCGCCAGGCCGACCATGACCGTCCAGAAGGTGCGCCAGTAGAGGACGACGACCGCCAGGATCGCGCCCAGCTGGATGACGATGTTGAACATCTGCCACCGCGCATCGTCATAGCCGAGCAGCGCGCCCGCAAGGATCAGGTGGCCGGTCGAGGATACCGGCAGGAATTCGGTGACACCCTCGACAATTCCGAGGATGATGGCGGCAATCAGGTCGTTCACGCGAGTCCCCAAATGATAAGCCCCGCCGCCATAAGGCGACGGGGCTGACAGCGATACGGCAAAGACGGCGGCCGCGCGACGGTTCAGGCCGCCAGGGTCTCGGCCCGCCGCCCGAAGCGCCCCGCCTTGCGGAAGCGGATCAGATATTCGGGGGCCACGGTCGCCAACGGCGCGCCCGTGATGCCCAGCTCGGCCAGGCCCGGCGCACCGGCGGCCACGACATTGTCCTGCTGCAGCATCAGCCACTGATCCTGGCTGATCGGCGAGCCCGGCAGGCGGGCCAGCAAGGCGCCCGCGAAATCGGGCATTTCGAGGAAGGTCGGCTTGCGGCCCAGCGTCTGCGCGATCCAGCGGACGAGCTCGCCCATGGAAATGACGTCCGGCCCGCCGAGCTCATAGGTCTTGTGCCCGTGCGATTCGGGATCGCGCAGCGCGGTGGCGACCGCCTCGCCGACATCGCCCGCGAACACCGGCTGGAATTTCACGCCCGCGCGCAGGATCGGCACGACCGGGGCCGACACCATGCCCGCAAAGCGGTTCACGAACTGGTCCTCGCGGCCGAACACGATCGAGGGGCGCAGGATCGTGGCGCCAGGGAAGGCCTGGCGCACGGCGTCCTCGCCCTGCCCCTTGGACCGCGCATAGGCCGCCGCGCCATGCGCGTCCGCGCCGATCGCCGAGACATGGACCAGCGCCCTGGCCCCGGCCCGTGCCGCCGCCTCGGCCACGGCGCGCGCGCCGTCGACATGGATACGCTCCATATTGCCGCCCATCACGCCGACCAGGTTGACGACCGCATCGGCACCCTCGACCGCGCGGGCGACCGTATCGGGGCGCGCGATGTCGGCGGCCACGAACTGGGTCTGGCCCAGCCCGCCCTGGGTGCGCAGGAAATAGGCCTGGCGCGGATCGCGCTGCGCAATCCGTACGCGCGTCCCGTCCCGCATCAGTTCGCGTGCGACATAGCGGCCCAGAAAGCCCCCGCCGCCGATCAGCGTCACCAGCTTGTTCGTCATGACCGTCCCTATTCGCCAGATTTTTTGTGCACCGCCCCTTTGCCCCGCAAAAAAGCCGTTGACAAGGATTCGAACCCTACCCTAAAGGCACACGCCTACCCCGTGCCCAGATGGCGGAATTGGTAGACGCACCAGCTTCAGGTGCTGGCGATCGCAAGGTCGTGGAGGTTCGAGTCCTCTTCTGGGCACCACTTTCCAACATCGGTGGAAAATGTGAGGCGGCTGTCGAAAGACAGCCGCCGACACGTGTTTGTCGCGTTGCTTGCGGACTATTGTCCGAACAGCGCCCGCACCTCGCTCACCATTATATTCGGCAGGCCGTCGTCTGCGGCGGAATAGTCCCGTCCTTCGTCAGCACTTCATCCCCGGCAATAGCGGGTGGCATCATATTGCCTGCCTTTCCTCTGACTCTCCCCGTCACGTCGCGGTTGCCCTTGCCGATGCAGCCTATCAAAAGGGCCAGTCCGGATGGGCGTCGATGGTGTCGTGCCGCCGCCCCGCAACGATGATGGACGATCCCGTGGCCACCAAAATCTATCTGTCCGCCGATCGCCTGCTGGAGGATTCCTTCCGGCTGGCCAATCTGGTCTTCGATTCGGGTTTTCGCCCGACGCATATCGTCGGCATCTGGCGTGGCGGCGCGCCGGTGGGCATCGCGGTCCAGGAACTGCTCGAATATCGCGGGGTGCCCAGCGACCATATCGCGATCCGCACCGCCTCCTATACGGGCATCGACCAGCAGGAGCCGCAGGTCCGCATCTATGGACTGGGCCATCTGGTCGACGTCCTCAATCCCGAGGATCGCCTGCTGCTGATCGACGATGTCTTCGATTCCGGACGCTCGATCCGCGCGGTGCTGCAGGAATTGAGGGCGCGGTGCCGGAACAACATGCCCCACGAGGCGAAAGTCGCGACCGTCTATTACAAGCCGTCGCGCAACGTCACCGACTTGACGCCCGACTTCTTCGTCCATGAAACGAACGACTGGCTGATCTTCCCGCACGAGATCAACGGCCTGACCGAGGATGAAATCCGCGCGCACAAGCACGGCGCCGACATCATCCTGCGCTGACGGCCGGATCATCCGCGTGAAACGGGCCCGGCATGTCCGGGCCCGAACGCGCGCCATTACTGACGCGCGAGGGCTGGTCGTAAGGTGCGTCTGGAATTTTGTGGAAGTGTCTGGATGCCCCGTGAGGATTCGAACCTCAATTAACGGAGTCAGAGTCCGTGGTCTTACCTTTAGACGACGGGGCACCGGACAGGGGCGTGCCTCTATGCGGGCCGATCGGGCCTGTCAACCGAAATCCGCCGGGCCAGCCGCCCGGCGTCTTGTCGCGCGGGCGCCGACTCGCTACCTTGAGATTCAAGCACCGGCGGACGCTCATGTCCGTGACGGATAGAACAGAATAAGCGAGATACGGCGATGGGGGATGTTCCCACCCGAAGGCCGTACCGGCAGGCCAAGCCCCCTGCCCGTTCGGCACCCCCCCGGCCCCAGCGTGGCCGGTGGTCGGATGCGCAGGCCTATGCCGCGCTCGACTTGGGCACCAACAATTGCCGCCTGCTGATCGCGCGGCCGCAGGGCGGCGGCTTTGCCGTCGTCGACGCCTTTTCGCGGATCGTGCGACTGGGTGAGGGACTGGCGACGACCGGCCGCCTGTCCGACGCCGCGATCGACCGCACCATCGCCGCTCTCCGCGTGTGTGCCGACAAGCTGAAGCGCCGCAACGTCACCCTGTCGCGCGCCGTCGCGACCGAGGCGTGCCGCCGCGCCGCCAACGGCCCCGCCTTTATCGCGCGGGCGCTGGCCGAGACCGGCATCCACCTCGACATCATCTCGGCCGAGGAAGAGGCGCGGCTGGCGGTGCTGGGCTGCCATGCGCTGATCGAGCCGGGCGAGGACCCCGCGCTGATCTTCGACATCGGCGGCGGTTCGACCGAACTGGTGCTGGTCGACACGCATGGGGCCAGCCCGCGCATCCTCGACTGGCATTCGGCGCCTTGGGGCGTCGTCTCGCTGACCGAAAGCGCGGGCGGTGGCGAGGGCGAAGCCGGGCGGCTGGCCGCCTATGCGCGAATGCGCGCGATGGTGGCGGACAGCTTCGCCGATTTCGCCGCGCGCCTGCCGAGGAATTTGAGAAGCCCCCGGCTGCTGGGCACCAGCGGCACCGTGACGACGCTGGGCAGCGTCCATCTGGGGCTGAGCCATTACGACCGCAACGCCGTCGACGGGTTGATCGTGCCCACCGCGGCCATGCGCGAGATCAGCGCCGATTTGTCGCGCAAGAGCCTGGCCGCGCGCGGCAAGGTGGCGTGCATCGGCCCCGAACGCGCCGATCTGGTGGTGGCGGGCTGCGCCATCCTGGAGACGATATTGGACCTCTGGCCCGCCGAGCGGCTAGGGATCGCCGACCGTGGGATTCGCGAGGGAATCCTGCGCCGTTTGATGGGAATCGCCAGATCGTGAGCAGAGGCAATGCAGGGCTGCACCAGCGCGTGCGCACCGCCCGGAAGCGCACCGCCCAATCGACCCGCTGGCTCGAGCGCCAGCTGAACGACCCCTATGTCCGCCGCGCCAAGGCGGAAGGGTATCGCAGCCGTGCGGCCTATAAGCTGATCGAGCTGGACGAGCGGTTCGGCTTCCTGCGCGGCAAGAAGCGGATCATCGACTTGGGGCTGGCGCCGGGCGGCTGGTCCCAGGTGGTGCGGCGCACATTGCCGAATGCGGCGGTCGTCGGCATCGACCTGTTGCCGGTCGATCCGATCGACGGCGTCACCATCTTCGAGATGGACTTCATGGACGATGCCGCGCCGGACACGCTGATGAACGCGCTGGGCGGCACGCCCGACCTGGTGATGTCGGACATGGCGGCAAACACCGTCGGCCACCCGCAGACCGACGCGCTGCGCACCATGGCGCTGGTCGAGACGGCCTTCGCCTTTGCCTGCGACGTGCTGGCGCCGGGCGGGGTGTTCGTGTCCAAGGTGTTCGCGGGCGGTGCCGATTCGCAGCTGGTCGCCGAGATGAAGCGCCACTTCACCACCGTGAAGCACGCCAAGCCGCCGTCGAGCCGCAAGGGCTCGGTGGAATGGTTCGTCGTCGCGCAGGGGTTCAAGGGGCGGAAGGCGGCGGTGGTGGAGGATGACTTGGAGGAATGAGCGGAGGCGGCTGGGTGGGCTAACGCCCGCTTGCCGACATTCCCGAGTTCGTGCCATCACTCTGGCATGTTCGGTCCCATCGCTCGTGTCGCCATCGTCTCAGCGCTGCTAGTGCTGATGGCTGCGATCGGGAGTGCTCAGGAGATGCCGCCTCTTCCTGCGACACTGCGGGATGCATCTGGCGCTGTGTGCATCAGCGTATCCAAGCAAGGTGACGTGAGCGGAGTCTATGTCCTCGCGAGCACTGGAAACCCGCAAGCGGATCAAGACATGCTGGCATGGGTTCACCAGCTACGATGGCCAATCGCGACACCCGGCGAGACGCTGCGGGACACATGGTTTCCGATGTCGATTGGGTTCGGCGAGAAGCAGCCCCCGAAGGTTGGCACAACCTGTGTTGCGCCACCCGTCTCGAACGCCCGCTAACGCCCTCTTGTGGCCGTTCAGAGGCGCAGATACCCTGCCCGATAGCAGACGTTGAGAAGGCACTGGCGAATGATCCCGGCCGTCAAGATTGGCTTAGTCGTTGCGCTTCTTTGGGCTGGCTGGCGCGCATCTCGCATGCTTCGAACCGGACGCATCAGGGTTTTCGACACGGATGGGCCGGTTCTGATGATAGCGCGGCAAGATAGGCCGTTCGCCTATTGGTCGTTTATCTTGTTGTTCTACGCGGTACTGATCGCAATAGCCGTGGGCGCTACGTCGTTTTGAGCAGGCAGGCGGACAGCCGATTTTCACTATAGACTGCGCTTAAGCGGACGGACCGTTCGCCACCAAAAATGGACATTTTGCGCTTCTCACTCCCCGTTCAGCCTGAGCGAAGTCGAAGGCCATGGGATGACGGTCGCGGCATAGGTTCGGGGCGTGCACTTCGACTTCGCTCAGTGCGAACGGAGGACGGCATTATTCACAACAACCCGTTCACCGCCTCCATGAAGCGCATCAGGCTGATCGGCTTGGACACATAGGAATCCGCCCCCGCCGCGCGGATGCGGTCCTCGTCGTCGCGGCCCGCATAGGCGGTCACCGCCATCACCGGGATTCGGCGCAGCTCCTCGTCGGCCTTCAGCTCCAGGATCAGCTCGTATCCGGTCACATGCGGCATCTGGATGTCCATGATGATCAGGTCGGGCTGCGTCTCGCGGGCGCGCGCCACCGCTTCGCGCCCGTCGCGCACCGGCTCGGCGATGAAGCCGTGCGCGCGCAACAGGTCGCAGAAGAGTTTCAGATTGAGTTCGTTGTCCTCGACAACGAGCACCTTTCTTGTCACGCGGTCTCCACCATTCACGAGGTGACGATAGGCAATGCCCGGACCGGATACAATCGAGCCCGCACGTATCGAGCAAGCCGGGTCGCTGGCGCTTCGGGCGCTGGTCTGGACGCTGCAAAGCCCGTCGCGGGCCGAGCGGCTGCTGGCGCTGACCGGCCTGTCGGTCGAGGAACTACGCGCGGGCGCCGAACAGCCGGGCGTCATGGCCGCGATCCTGTCGTTCCTGGAGGGGCATGAAGCCGACCTGATTGCCTGTGCCGACGAACTGGGCGAGCGCCCCGAGTCGCTGGTCGCCGCGCGCCGGGTGCTGGAGGCCGCATGAAGCCGCTGCTGATCTGCGACTGCGACGAAGTGCTGGTGCACATGGTCCGCCATTTTCGTACCTGGCTGGACGAGGCGCACGACATCGACTTCGCGCTCGACCGGCATGATTTCTTCGGGGCGATGACCCGGCGGAACGGTGGCGCAGCGCTCGACCAGGCCGAGGCCTGGGATCTGCTGCACGGCTTCTTCCCCGGTGAGATGGAGCGCCAGACGCTGGTGCCGCACGCCGCCGAGGCGCTGGCGGCGCTGGCGGACCAGGCCGACATCGTCATCCTGACCAACCTGATCGAGGAATGCCGGACGCCGCGAATCGAACAGCTGGCGCGATTCGGCATCCACCACCGGGTCCAGTGCAATTCGGGCGGCAAGGGCGAGCCGGTCGCCCGGCTGGTCGCCGAGCATGGCCACCCCGTCACCGTTTTCGTCGACGACCTGCCCCAGCATCATGCCTCGGTCGCCGAGCATGCCCCGCAGGTGCACCGGCTGCACATGGTGTCCGAACCGGAAATGGCCCCGCACGTGCCACCCGCGCCGGACGCCCATGCGCGGATCGACGACTGGCGTCAGGCGCAGGCCTGGATCGCCGCACGCTTCGCCGGGGGGCAGCCCGCCGCCAGCTGATACCGCCGCCTGATCCGATGGCTTGACGGCCATGGGGCCGGCACGTCATGTCTCGCCCCATGACCACCCATATCGATCGCGCGCTCGAGCAGCTCGGCCTCACCCTGCCGGAGGCTGCCGCCCCCGTCGCCGCCTATGTCCCCGTCGTCGAGGCGGGCGGGCTTCTCCACATTTCGGGCCAGCTGCCCTTTATCGACGGCCAGCTCGTCACCGGGCGGCTGGGCGAAGGCGTCTCGCTGGAAGACGGGCAGAAGGCGGCGCAGGCCTGCGGGCTGATGCTGGTCGCGCAGATCAAGAAGTATCTGAACGGCGATCTCGGCCGCGTGAAGCGGATCGTGAAGCTGGGCGTGTTCGTGAACTCAGGCAGTGACTTCACCGACCAGCCCAAGGTCGCCAATGGCGCGTCGGAGCTGATGGTCTCGCTGTTCGGCGAGGCCGGGCGTCACGCCCGCTCGGCGGTCGGCGTGCCGGTGCTGCCGCTGGGCGCGGCGGTCGAGGTCGACGCGATCGTCGCGCTGGTTTGATTTCTTTGGGGGGGTGGGGTCCCTGCGGCCCTGCCCTCCCCCATCCCCTCCCGCCTGCGGGAGAGGAGCGGCCAGAGGCTAGCGAGGAATTTCAGCGCCAGCCAAACAACACGCCCCTCCCGCAGGCGGGAGGGGATGGGGGAGGGAAAGCCACACCCCCTGTCGCCGCCCCCCCTTGTCCCACCTCACCCCGCACCGCATATCTGCCAGCGATGAGCACCGCCGTCGCGCGTATCCTGTCCGGCGTCGCCGCCCTGTCCCCCGACCAGTGGGACGCCTGCGCTGGCACCGCCAATCCGTTCGTCAGCCACGCCTTCCTGACCGCACTGGAGACGTCGCACAGCGTCGGCGGCCGATCGGGCTGGACGCCTGCCCCGATCGTCATCGACGGGCCCGACGGACAGCCTGCCGCGATCGCCCCGGCCTATCTGAAGGCGCATAGCCAGGGTGAATATGTCTTCGACCAGGGCTGGGCCGATGCCTGGGAGCGGGCGGGCGGGCGTTATTACCCCAAACTCCAGATCGCTTCGCCCTTCTCGCCCGTGCCCGGCCCCCGCCTGCTGCTGCGCGAACCCTCGCTCGCCCCTGCGCTGATCGCCGCGATCGAGGCGGTGACCGACCAGAACGAACTGTCCTCCGCGCACGTGACCTTCGTCACGCCCGACCAGCTGCCCTATTTCGAGGCGGCGGGCTGGCTGATCCGAAAGGGCGTGCAATTCCACTGGCGCAATGACGGTTATGCCCGCTTCGACGACTTCCTGGACGCGCTGGCCAGTCGCAAGCGCAAGGCGATCCGCAAGGAACGCGCCGCCGCCGTCGAGGGGCTGACCATCCGGCATTTGTCGGGGGCGGATATCCACGCCGAGCATTGGGACGCCTTCTGGACCTTCTATCAGGATACCGGCAGCCGCAAATGGGGCCGCCCCTATCTGACCCGCGCCGCGTTCGACCGGATCGGCGAGCAGATGGGCGACAAGGTGCTGCTGATCCTGGCCGAGCGGGACGGCGTGCCGATCGCGGGGGCGCTGAACCTGATCGGTGCGGATACGCTGTACGGCCGCTATTGGGGCGCGGTCGAGGAGGTGCCCTTCCTCCATTTCGAGCTTTGCTATTACCAGGCGATCGACGCCGCCATCGCGCGGCGGTTGGCCACGGTCGAGGCGGGGGCGCAGGGCGAGCACAAGCTCGCGCGCGGCTACGCCCCCGTGCCGACCTTTTCGGCGCATTACATCCCCCACCCCGCCTTTCGCCGCGCCGTCGCCGAGTTCGTGGAGCGGGAGCGTGAGGCGATCGCGGCGGAGAGCGACTATCTGGGCGAGCTGACCCCGTTCCGCCGGGGCTAGGGCGCTTGCCTAGTCGTCCTGGTCCGCCGTCGCCTTGCGCCGCGTGGGCACGCGCTTGTCTTCCTCTGGCGAGGGGCGGCTGAGCATCTCATAGGCCGCCGGGTCGATGATCGGGCGGCGGTCGTCGATGCGATACAACACGCTGTCGCCCGCCCGCCAGATCGGCGTCAGCCCGCGCGTCAGGCTCTCGTCATAACGCGGCGCATGGACCAGCCAGACATAGTCGAACGCGTCGCGCGGCAGCAGCTTCAGCGCGGTATCCACCGGCCGCCACCATTGCCCGCGACAGCGCCGCTGGGTCACGATCTCCGACGGGTCGTGCGCGAACCGCTTGGCGGGGGCATAGCGCACGGTCAGCAACTGCCCGCCCGCCATCGACCACTGGTCGTTGGCATAGGCCAGCTTGCGCTCCAGCGCGAGGCCAGCGACATGCTCCAACCGGCTCGAAGGCCAGACATCGGCGCAATATTGGCGGCCCACGAACGTCAGCAGCCGCGCGCGCGGCGGCACATGATCGAGCGCGCTCAGCACCCGGTCATAGTCGTTGCTGTACATCACATAGCTGACCGTGGTCGCCGCGATCCGCACGCCGAAGAACGCCAGCCCCACGACCGCCAGCGTCGACGCCCCGCGCAGCGACAGGCCGCGCCGGGGCCGCAGCGCGATCAGCGCGATGGCCAGCACGTACGGCGCCAGCCGCATATCGGCATAGGCCGATCCGAACACGATGCGCGGCAGCAGGATATAGACGACCGCCAGGAACGCCGCCGACAGCACCAGATTGCGCGAATATTCGACCCGCTCGTCGCGCACGCCCTTCAGCAGCACCAGGAACAGCACCGTCACCGACGCCAGGTCGAACGCCATCCAGCGATCGCGCAGCACCATCGTGACCCAGTTGATCTTCCAGCGCCAGTTGAACCAGTCGCCGGTCTTGCCGGTGACGTCCGCCCCCGAGCGCCACAGCACCATCAGCACCATGGGCAGCGCCAGCGGGATACAGCCCAGCCCGGCATGGAAGGCCGACTCCGCCCAACCTCGGACGCCGTGCGCGCCCTTGGCGCGACGGATATCATGCTGGCGGATCAGCTCGGCCGAAAAGGCCAGCACGCCCAGCACGCCCCAGCCGAAGGTGTGCGCCACCCACAGCACACAGGACAGCGGCACGAACAGCACGGCGCGCAGCTTGACCGCGCCCAGCCGCCCCATGCGCAGCCAGAGCGCGAACAGGTTCAGCGCCAGCGCCATCGCCAGCGCGAAATTCACGAACCCGAACTGGAAGGGATAGCTATAGGCCAGCGGCAGCGCGAACAGCGCGGTCGCGGGAATGCGCCCCTGCACCTCGCGCGCGATCCAGAGCAGGCCGGTCACGGTCAGCACCGGGATCGCCATCACGATCAGCTTGACCGCCAGTTCCAACCCGAAGATCGGCGCCAGCGGCTCGATCAGCAGGTCGATGCCCAGATTGCCGATCATCTGCCATTCGAACCGGTACCACGCCGCCAGCCAGGGCTGGTTGGCATATTCCAGCTGGACCCGATACCGCCCCATATGACCCGGCAGGTCGACCAGCGGCGGCACGGTCGGCCAGATCAACGGCAGCGCCGCGAGCAGCGCCATCGCCGCCACGAACCACCGCGTCTGCCACCAGTTGAGCTTTCCCCCATTCATGCCGCCGGGCCTAGCGGATCGAAGGGGGCAAGGACAAGACGAACGCGGCCTGCGCTGCGGCGAGTTGTTGCGGGTGCCGCGAAGGTCATCCCATGACCTTCGACTACGCTCAGGCGGAACGGCGGTCGGGGATGGGGATAGCGCGCCGGATCTATTGCCGCCCTCCGTTCGCACTGAGCGAAGTCGAAGTGCACGCTTGCGCCCTCGCCACCCGCTCCGGCACCCCCACGAAAAAGGGCGGACAGGTTGCCCCGTCCGCCCCTTCGTCCGTCGAACCCGAGCCGGATCAGCCCTGGTCGCGACGCCCCAGCAGGCGCAGGCGAAGCGCGTTGAGCTTGATGAAGCCCGCCGCATCGCGCTGATCATAGGCGCCCTGGTCGTCCTCGAAGGTGACGACCTTTTCCGAGTACAGGCTGTAGGGCGACTTGCGGCCCGTGACGATCGCCTGGCCCTTGTACAGCTTCAGGCGGACGGTGCCGGTCACCTTCTCCTGGCTGTAGTTGACGGCGGCCTGCAGCATCTCGCGCTCGGGGCTGAACCAGAAGCCGTTATAGACCAGCTCGGCATAACGCGGCGCCAGTTCGTCCTTCAGGTGCGCGGCACCCCGGTCGAGCGTGATCTGCTCGATACCGCGATGCGCCAGCGCATAGATGGTGCCGCCCGGCGTTTCGTACATGCCGCGGCTCTTCATGCCGACGAAGCGGTTCTCGACCAGGTCGAGGCGGCCGATGCCGTGCTTGCGACCCAGCTCATTGAGCTTGGCCAGCAGCGTGGCGGGCGAGCACGCCTCACCGTTCAGCGCGACGCCGTCGCCGCGTTCGAAGTCGATGGTGATGACCTCGGGCACGTCGGGCGCGTCTTCCGGATTGACCGTGCGCGAATAGACGTAATCGGGGACTTCATCCCACGGATCCTCGAGCACCTTGCCCTCGGACGAGGTGTGCAGCAGGTTCGCGTCGGTCGAGAAGGGGGCCTCGCCGCGCTTGTCCTTCGACACCGGGATCTGGTGCGCCTCGGCGAACTCGATCAGCTTGGTGCGGCTGGTCAGGTCCCATTCGCGCCACGGCGCGATGACCTTGATGTCGGGGTTCAGCGCGTAATAGCCGAGTTCGAAGCGGACCTGGTCGTTACCCTTGCCGGTCGCGCCATGGCTGACCGCGTCGGCATTGACCATCTTGGCGATCTCGATCTGGCGCTTGGCGATCAGCGGCCGCGCGATCGAGGTGCCGAGCAGATACGTGCCCTCGTACAGCGCATTGGCGCGCATCATCGGGAAGACATAGTCCTTGACGAACTCTTCGCGCAGATCGTCGATGAAGATATGTTCGGGCTTCACGCCCGCCATCTCCGCCTTCTTGCGCGCGGGCTCCAGCTCTTCGCCCTGGCCCAGATCGGCGGTGAAGGTCACGACCTCGCAGTTGTAATGCTGCTGCAGCCACTTGAGGATGACGCTGGTGTCGAGGCCGCCCGAATAGGCGAGGACGACGCGCTTGATATCTTCGCTCATGGCAAAGTCCCTAGGAAAGAGGAGGGGGTGGGTTTGACCCGGCCCCTATGCGCTGTCGCGGTCCCACGCAACCTTCGGTTGGCGTCGTTCCCCACTCGTTCATTGCGCGGACAGCCAAAGGGCGTCAGGAGCGGCCCTGATGTCCCGTTCAGGAGTATCCCGCATGACCCGTTTCCTCCTCACCGGCCTGATCGCCGCGACCCTTGCCGTGCCCGCCATGGCGCAGGACACCCGCGCGTCCGCCGCCGCCAAATTCTCGCGCGAGTTCAAGGCGCGCGACACCAATCACGACGGCGTGCTGACCAAGGCTGAGGTGAAGGCCGCGATCATGCGCATGGGCAATGGCCAGAAGAAACTCGACGACGTCCATGCCGCACGGCTGGCCGACCTGTGGTTCACCAAGGCCGATGCCAACAAGGACGGCAAGGTGACCGAAGCCGAAGCCCAGGCGCTGCTGTCGCGCACCTTCGATGAATATGAGGCCGCCAAGGCGGCACAGGCCCAGGCCCGGCCCGCGGGTCCGGCGGCGGGGCCGAAGGGGCGGTAAGGACCACTTCCCCCATCTCGCCAACCTATCTGCACCTCCGTTCAGCCTGAGCGAAGTCGAAGGCCACGCCACGCCCTGTCTGCGAGCGTCATCCCGTGCACTTCGACTTCGCTCAGTGCGAACGGAGGTTCTTGTTACCCCATGACGTCCACCCCGGCGAAGGCCGGGGTCCAGGTTTCCCCGGTCAGTAGAACACGCCTAGGCTCACCGCATCGGAGTCCCGCCCTTCGCCGGGATGGCGCCCCCCACCCCACACACAAAAAAAGGCCCGGTGCGTTGCCGCACCGGGCTTAGGTCGTCCGCAGGAGGAACGTCGTGGGGTGCGGGGGTTCTTGGTGCCCCCGCTCCCGATCAGTTGTAGGCGCGTTCGCCGTGCTCGCCGAGGTCGAGGCCTTCCTGCTCGACTTCCTTCGAAACCCGCAGGCCGGTCAGGGCCTTGGCGACGAACATCGCGATGACGGTGCCGATGGTGGCCCAGACGATGGTGGTGGCGACCGCGCCCAGCTGGACCAGCAGCTTGGCGCCCATGTCGTAATCGGCCGCACCCGGACCGCCCAGCGACGGGGCATAGACCACCGCCGTGCCGATCGCGCCGACCATGCCGCCGATGCCGTGGACACCGAAGGCGTCGAGCGCATCGTCATAGCCGAGCTTGGGCTTCAGGACCGACACGGCATAGAAGCAGACCACGCTGGCGATGGCGCCGAGCACGATCGCACCGAACGGGCCCGAGTTGCCGGCGGCCGGGGTGACCGCGACCAGCCCCGCGACGATGCCCGAGCAGAAGCCCAGCGCCGAACCCTTGTGACCCGCGACCCGCTCAGCCAGCATCCAGGCCAGGCCACCCGCCGCCGTCGCGACGAAGGTGTTGATCATGGCGAGCGCCGCCGAGCCATTGGCCTCCAGCGCCGAGCCCGCGTTGAACCCGAACCAGCCGACCCACAGCAGGCCGGTGCCGACCCCGGTCAGCGTCAGCGAGTGCGGAGGCATCGGCGTGGTCGGATAACCCATGCGCTTGCCTAGGATCAGGGCGGCGACCAGCGCCGACACACCGGCGTTGATATGCACCACGGTGCCGCCAGCGAAATCGAGCGCGCCCGCCTTAAAGAACAGGCCCGACGATGCCCATACCATGTGCGCGATCGGCAGATAGACGATGGTCAGCCACACCGCCGTAAAGGCCATGACCGCCGAAAACTTCATCCGCTCGACGACCGAGCCCAGGACGAGCGCGGCGGTGATCGCGGCGAAGGTCATCTGGAAGCAGATGAAGACATATTCGGGAATCTCGACGCCGGCGGTGAAGGTGGCCGCCTGGCTGGCCGGGGTCACGCCCTTCAGGAACGCCTTGCCCAGCCCGGAGATGAAGTTGGACGCGCCCCCCGACACGTCCGGCCCGAAGGCCAGGCTATAGCCGTACATCACCCAGATCAGCATCGCGAGGCAGGCCGCCGCGCCGATCTGGGTCATGGTCGCCAGCATGTTCTTCGCGCGGGTCAGGCCGCCATAGAACAGCGCCAGGCCCGGCAGGATCATCATCATGACCAGCACGGTCGAGGTGAGCATCCAGGCGGTGTCGCCCTTGTTCACGGTCGCGGCGGGTGCGGCGGCGGCGGCATCCTGCGCCCAGGCGGGCAGCGCGGCGAACAGCGTCAGGCCAAGGCCCGCGGCACCGGTCGCCATCTTGGTGATGTGCTTCATCGAAATCCCCCCTCTCAGAGCGCTGCGTCGTCGGTTTCGCCGGTGCGGATCCGCACGGCCTGGCCGACATCGAGCATGAAGATCTTGCCGTCGCCGATCGCGCCGGTGTTGGCGGCGGCCTGGATCGCTTCGACGACGCGGTCGGCGATCTCGGACGCGCAGACGACCTCGATCTTGATCTTGGGCACCATGTTGGTGCTGTATTCGGCCCCGCGATAGATTTCGGTCTGGCCCTTCTGCCGTCCGAACCCCTTCACCTCGGTCACCGTCATGCCCGCCACGCCCAAGGTCGTCAGCGCTTCGCGCACCTCGTCGAGCTTGAACGGCTTGATGATAGCAATGATCAGCTTCACCTGCGCCCCCTTTGCGTTACTCGGGGAGCAGCCTCGCAAGGGGTGTGCCAGTTTACATTTTCGTTACTTTTACAGCATTGCCATGGTGCAGCGCGGCATGAATCACTCGCTGGCTGCATCAATTTTTAGGCATCGGACCTGATCTGCCCGATTTTTGGGCAGCTTTCCGTTCCTCACCTTCACGGGAAGGTGGCAGCCCGGAGGGGTGTCGCGGTTGGTGCGAACACCCCTCCACCATGCTTCGCATGATCCCCCTCCCCTTTCGGGGGAGGAATATCGGTTACGCCGCCAGCGCCGTCCCGCCGACGGTCAGCCCTTCGACCAGCAGCGTCGGCTGGCCGACACCGGCGGGCACGCTCTGCCCGCCCTTGCCACACACACCGATGCCTTCGTCCAGCGCGAAGTCGTTGCCGATGCCCGTCACCTTTGTCAGCACGCTGGGGCCGTCGCCGATCAGCGTCGCACCCTTGATCGGCGCGCCCAGCCTGCCGTTCTCGATCCGGTACGCCTCGGTGCAGGAAAAGACGAACTTGCCCGACACGATGTCGACCTGACCGCCGCCGAACGACTTGGCGAAGATGCCGTTCTTCACCCGCGACAGCAGTTCGGCGGGATCGTCCTGCCCGCCCTTCATGAAGGTGTTGGTCATGCGCGGCATCGGCGCATGGGCAAAGCTCTCGCGGCGGCCGTTGCCGGTGGGCGCGACACCCATCAGCCGCGCGTTGAGCCGGTCCTGCATATAACCCTTCAGGATACCGTCCTCGATCAGCACGACCTCACGCGTCGGCGTGCCCTCGTCATCGATCGACAGCGAGCCGCGCCGGTCGGCCAGCGACCCGTCATCGACCACGGTGACGCCGGGTGCCGCGACCCGCTCGCCGATCCGCCCCGAAAAGGCCGAGGTGCCCTTGCGGTTGAAGTCGCCCTCCAGCCCGTGACCGATCGCCTCGTGCAGCAGCACGCCCGGCCAGCCCGGCCCGAGCAGCACGGTCATCTCACCCGCAGGCGCCGCGACCGAGTCGAGATTGACCAAGGCCTGGTTGAGCGCGACGTCGATCCCGCGCTCCCAGGTTTCGCGCGCGACCAGCCGATCGTAGAGATAGCGCCCGCCAATGCCGAAGCTGCCCGTCTCGCGCCGCCCATTCTGTTCGACCACGACCGAGATGTTCAGCCGTACCAGCGGCCGCACATCGGTGGCGACGAAACCATCGGCGCGGACGATCTCGACCACGCTCCAGCTGCCCGACAGGCCGACCGACACCTGCGCCACGCGGGGATCGCGCGCGCGGGCGGCGGCGTCGATCGTCTGGCAGAGCGACACCTTCTCGGCAAAGGGGATCAGGTCGAGCGGATCGGTCGCGGTATAGAGATGCCGGTTGGTCCCCTGTGGCGCGGCGGCGGCGGCACCCTTGGCCGGGTCGATCAGCGCCATGGTCTGCGCGGCGCGCTGGATCGCGGCCTCCGACAGTTCGTTGGCGTGCGCGAAAGCGGTCATCTCACCCGACACCGCGCGCAGCCCGAAGCCCGAATGGGTGTCGTAGGCGGCGGTCTTCAGCCGCCCGTCGTCGAAACCGAACGCCTCGGATCGTTTATATTGCAGGTAGAGTTCGCCATCGTCGGCACGCGACAGGGCGCTGGCGGTGAGGCGCAGCGCGGCATCGGGGTCCAGCGTGTCGCGGTACAGGAACGAGCGGGGATCGGTGGCGGTCATCTATCGGATATAGGATGCCCAGCCGGGGTTTGAAACTCCAAGCCGCTCCGCCGCTCCGCTTCTCCCCTCCCGCCTGCGGGAGGGGCGTGAATCTCAACAGCGTTGGGGGAGCTTAGCGCCCCGCGCCGTCGCCATGATCAGGCAACGCCGCCTGATCCACGCCATCCGCCGCACCGCCGATCAGCACGAAGCGGCGATCGCAATAGCCACAATCGACATAGCCGGTCTCGTCGATCTGCAACCAGATGCGCGGATGGCCGAGCGCGGCGCCGCCCGGAATGTCGGTGGCACCGTCGCAAGCGACGCGGGTCTGGGTGACGCGGGTGGTTTCAGGCGGCGGCAACATAGCCCTGCGCGATAGCAAGGTGCCGTCCCCCGTGCAATTCCCGAAAACCGGCTTGGCCTGTTGCCCGTGCGGGCCTATCTCGGGGTCCATGACCGCCACCACAGAAGCCGCCATCTCGATCCAGGGTATCGCCAAGACCTATCAGGGCGGCAAGCGTGCGCTCGACGGGGTCAGCTTCGATGTGCCGCGCGGGCAGATCTTCGGGCTGCTGGGCCCCAATGGCGCTGGCAAGTCGACGCTGATCAACATCCTGGCGGGCCTGGTCATGAAGACCGAGGGCACGGCGTCGATCTGGGGCTTCGACATCGACCAGCATCCGCGCAACGCCAAGGCGTCGATCGGCATCGTCAACCAGGAGATCCTGTTCGACCCGTTCTTCACGCCGCTGGAGACGCTGGAGATCCAGGGCGGGCTGTACGGCGTGCCCAAGGCGCAGCGCCGTTCGATGGAATTGCTGCGCGCCGTTCATCTGGAGGACAAGGCCAAGGCCTATTCGCGTACCCTGTCGGGGGGCATGAAGCGGCGGTTGATGGTGGCGAAAGCGATGGTGCATTCGCCGCCCGTGCTGGTCCTCGACGAGCCGACGGCGGGCGTCGATATCGAGCTTCGCCAGCAGCTCTGGGCCTATGTCCGCCAGTTGAACGAACAGGGCGTGACGGTGGTGCTGACCACCCACTATCTCGAAGAGGCCGAGGAGCTGTGCGACCGGATCGCGATCATCAACCATGGTCGCCTGGTCGCCAACGAGCCGACCCGCGAACTGGTCGGCAAGGCGCAGGAAAAGATCGTCGCCGTCACCGTCGACCGCGACGTCGCGGCGGTGCCCGACCATGCCAGCTTCGGCAAGATCGTGCTGAAGGGCACGCGCACGCTGGAAATCACCTATGCCAAGGACAAGGTGAATGCGGGCCAGGTGCTGGCGGCGGTGCAGGCGGACGGGTACGGCATCGTCGACGTCTCGACCAAGGAGGCCGATCTCGAGGACGTGTTCCTGTCGCTGACGCGAAGCGTCGCGGTCTGAGACTGGGGATTTCCCTTGGGCTTCGACCTCGCCCAGCCTGAACGGGGTTTGAGGAGAAGAAAGATTTTGGTTCGCGCGGAGGCGCGGAGGACGCAGAGATAGGCGGTGCGGGGATAGCGCATCCCCAATCCACGACGACCTGTCGGTGTGGACCAACAAACAACCAAGGCCGGACACCTCTGCGTCCTCCGCGCCTCTGCGGGAACCAGCCCTTGATTCCCCCTGCCCCCCGTTCAGGCCGAGCCCTTCGGCTGGCTGGCAAGCCTGCCGCCCAGGATGAACTTCGGGGCTTTGCGCCGAAGTCGAAGCCCACGCCCTCACCGCTCGGCAGGCATCCGCTCCAGCACCCAATCCTGGCTGACTACGATGATCGAGCGCACCGGCCGCCCATCGGCATCGCGCGACGGGTCGTAGCGATAGCGCTGCTCGATCAACCGGCACGTCGTCTCGTCGAGCACGGCATTGCCGCTGCTCCGCGTCACCACGCAGCCGCTGACCCGGCCGTCGACATTGACGAAATAGCGCACCGTCACGCTGCCGCTCGCACCCATTTCGGCGGCCGCTTCGGGATAGTCCGAATTTCTGATCCGCCCCTTGATTCGGCGCGGCGGCGTCTCGTCGCCATAGCCGTCCCCGTCGCCAGAACCTCCGCTGCCCGTGCCATTGCCGATCCCGCCCGCCCCGGTGCCGGGGCCAGGCTTGTCGGAGGCGCCCTGCGTCGCCTGCACGCCCGTCCCCGCCACGGGGGCGACGACGACCGGGGATATCGGCGGCAGGACGACGACCGGAGGCGGCGCGACGATCTCGGTCGCCTGTGAGCGGATATTGGGCGGCGCGGCGGCCCCGCGCGGGCGGTGGCTGGGGATACGCTTGGGCTGGATTCGCGGCGGCGGGGGTGCGGGCGGGCGCACGTCGAAGCTGTTGAGCGCCTCCGACGGCACCGGCAACACGGGTGCGAAGCCGAGACCTGCGACCAGCGCATAGCCGAGCGCCCCCACGATCAAGCCTGTGGGAATGCCTGCGCGCAGACGATCGCGCCAATCGGGCCGGGCCAGCGTCATGGGCAAGAGGTGGGAATGGCGGCGTGGCGCGGCAAGGCGTTAACCCCCTGTCCCAACCCCCTGGACCGTGCCAGAGGGAAGCAATGTATTCCGCCAACGCGCCCCAAGGAGCCCGCGCATGACCGATTCCGATATCCTGATCGTCGGATCGGGCGCGGCCGGGTTGACCGCGGCCCTGAATCTCGCCGACCGGTTCAAGGTGACGGTGCTGGCCAAGGGCAAGCTGAACGAGGGCTCGACTGCCTGGGCGCAAGGCGGGATCGCCGCCGTGCTGGAACCCGGCGACACCTTCGACAGCCATATCGAGGACACGATGGTCGCGGGCGCGGGCCTGAACGACCGGGCCACCGTCGAATTCGTCGTCGAGAACGCCCCCGCCGCGATCGAACGGCTCCAGAAACTCGGCGTGCCGTTCGCGACCGAGGGCAATATGCTCCACCTGACGCGCGAGGGCGGGCATTCGCACCGGCGCATCGTCCATGTCGCCGACGCGACCGGCTGGGCGGTGCTCGACGCGTTGCTGCGGGCGGCCGAGGCGCATCCCAACATCACGCTGGTCCCCGACCAGGTCGCAATCGACCTGGCGACCAGCCGCCACGAAATGCGCTATTCGGGCGCGGGCCATGTCTGGGGCATCTATGCCGTCGACCGGCGCACGGGCCGCGTCGTCGTGCACAAGGCGCGCGCGACCATCCTGGCGACCGGCGGGGCGGGCCGCACCTATCAATTCTCCACCGCGCCCAAGGGGGCGACCGGCGACGGCATCGCCATGGCCTGGCGGGCAGGCGCGCGCGTGTCCAACATGGAATTCATGCAGTTCCACCCGACCTGCCTCTACAACACCCAGGTCAAGAATTTCCTGATCACCGAGGCGGTTCGCGGCGAGGGCGGCCACCTGAAGATCCCCGAGACCGGCCACCGCTTCATGCCCGATCTCGACCCCCGCGCCGAACTGGCGCCGCGCGACATCGTGGCGCGCGCGATCGATCATGAGATCAAGCGGCTGGGCCTGGATTACGTCCATCTCGACATCAGCCACCAGTCCCCTGCCTTCGTGCGCGAGCATTTCCCCAACATCCACGAAAAGCTGCTGTCGCTCGGCATCGACATGACGGTGCAGCCGATCCCGGTCGTCCCCGCGCAGCATTATACCTGCGGCGGCGTCATCGTGGACCGCGACGGACGCACCGACCTTCCCGGCCTCTATGCAGCGGGCGAGGTCACCCAGTCGGGGCTGCACGGTGCGAACCGCCTGGCCTCCAACTCGCTGCTCGAATGCTTCGTGTACGGCGAGGCGTGCGCGAACCATATCGCGCAGCATTGGGACGACCTGCCCCCGCCCCCCGCCATCCGCCCCTGGGACGAAAGCCGCGTCACCGATTCGGACGAAGAGGTGGTCATCAAGCAGAACTGGACCGAAATCCGCCGCTTCATGTGGAATTATGTCGGCATCGTGCGCACCACCAAGCGGCTGGAGCGTGCGCAGCATCGCATCCGTATGCTGACCGACGAGGTGAACGACTATTACGGCCATTTCCGCGTCACGCCCGACCTGATCGAGCTGCGCAACCTGCTCCAGACCGCCGAACTGATCGTCCGCTGCGCGCTTCACCGCAAGGAGAGCCGGGGGCTGCACTATACGCTGGATTATCCACAGACCCTGCCCGACGCGGTCGACACGATCCTGATTCCGTAAAGGGTTTCGCGGCTTGTCGTGTGCGTGCCGCCGTTCGTCGCAAGCTCCGTGCGGGGGGATTTCCCCCATTTGGTCAACACGTAAGGATGGCCGGGTGTAGCGGGGTACGACGGTGACGAAGCGAATAGCGAACGGTGGGCTGCGTATGGGGCCCGTCGCAATTCTGTTGAGCCTGGCGGCGTGCGGGACGGACACGCGCCCCGGCTCCACCGCCTATACCCCCAGCGCACCCGAACCGCAGGTCGCGGTGTCGATGCCGCTGCCCCCGCCCCGCCCCAGTCGCGCGCCGTCCGCGCCCGCCGGACTGGTCAGTGCGATCAACCGCCTGTCCGCCGGTTTTACGGGCAAGAAGGGTATTGCCGTGCGGGCGGTCGACGACGGCTGGACGGTCGAGGTCGGCGGTCGCCAGCGCCTGCCGCAGCAATCCGTCTCCAAGCTGTGGGTCGCGATCACCCTGCTCGACCTGCGCGACAAGGGCCGTGCCCGGCTGGACGAGCCGATCGTCGTGCGGCGCGAGGACCTGACCCTGTTCCACCAGCCGATCGCGATGCTGGTCAAGGGGGACGGATACCACACCACGGTCGGCGAGCTGCTGACCCGTGCGCTGACGCAGAGCGACAATACCGCGAACGACCGGCTGCTGACCTATGTCGGCGGGCCGCAGGCGGTGCGCACGATGATCGCCAACAAGCGGCTGGGCGACATCCGCTTCGGCCCCGGCGAGCGGTTGCTCCAGGCCAAGACCGCGGGCCTGACCTGGCAGCCCGCCTTTGCGATGGCCGGGGCGTTCCAGGCGGCGCGCAACCGCCTCGACCCGGCGGCACGGGCGGCGGCACTTGACGCCTATGTCAGCGATCCGCCCGATGGCGCCGCACCGATCGCCATCGCCGATGCGCTCGCCCGGCTGGCGCGCGGGGAGCTGCTGTCCGAGACCTCGACCCGCATCCTGATCGACACGATGGAGGCCTCGCGCACCGGCCATGCCCGCCTGCGCGCCGCCGTGCCGTCGGGCTGGACCATCGCGCACAAGACCGGCACCGGCCAGGATCTGGGCCGCCGCAATGCGGGCTTCAACGATGTCGGCCTGCTGACCGCCCCCGACGGCCGCCGCTTCGCCATCGCGGTGATGATCGGCGACACGACCGAGGATATCCGCAAGCGGCAATTGCTGATCCAGAATGTCGCGGCGGCCGTGGCCGATGCGGCAGGGCCGCCACGCGGGCCGGTGGCGGTGGCGAACTGATCGGAACGGGCAGCCAGTTTCGCCCAAATCCGGACGTTGCTCGCTGTCCAGCCGTACGATATTTTGCAAAAGCCAGCGTGACGGAATTGGTAGACGTATCGCTACAGCGGTCCTGGAAACGGGTGCGGGTTCGATCCCCTGCCGTTGGCAATCTTCGCCCACTTGCGGCCTTTGATTACGCCTATATGCTCGCCTCGATGAAGCAATCCGCCGTCTCCTATCGTGTGAAGGATAAGCTGATTATCGGCTATCTCGTTCGCACATCGATGGG
>NZ_JAXOJH010000010.1:0-153232 GCF_036663655.1 Sphingomonas flavida | reverse complement strand
TAGGCCTTTACCCCACCAACTACCTAATCCAACGCGGGCTCATCCTCAGGCGATAAATCTTTGATCTCGCGATATCATCCGGTATTAGCAGCCGTTTCCAGCTGTTATTCCGAACCTGAGGGCAGATTCCCACGCGTTACGCACCCGTGCGCCACTAAGGCCAAAGCCTTCGTTCGACTTGCATGTGTTAGGCATGCCGCCAGCGTTCGTTCTGAGCCAGGATCAAACTCTCAAGTTTGATGCTCGATTCTTAGCCGGTGGAATGACCAGCCAAAAACCGCTCACTTCAAGGAGCCAATTCCTGCACATCACATATTCAAGTGGATATGTAACGAGACATACGAACTGGCTTATTGCTTTTAACGATCCCCAACGCACCTTGAATGCGTGAGTAACCGCCAAGCCGCCGCCCGCATGTCCCTTCATCTAAATCACAATGTCAAAGAGCCGACAACAAATCACCGGCAACACCTTACCACCCCGTTCCCAGGGCTTCCAGCGCGCCAGTCTGTCGTAGCTGCACCGGTCAGTCGTTGCGACCACCGCTGCGGTGAAACCCCTCTAGGCCGAGGTCCCGGACCGGTCAACACAAAAAATGCCATTTTTCTGTAAAAATCGAAAAACGGTTATTTTTCGGGATGTTGCATATGGCCTTCCAGTGTCTCGGGATCGGAACCTTTCCGCCATTCAGGATTAGCGCCGTCACGGCGCCTCGTTTAAGGGCATGTTTAGCCGTTGCGTTTAGGAACCGTGCGATACGACCATGACATCGCCTCGCATCACCGTCGCCCTGAGCGTCTATAACAATGCGGCCTATCTGGCGCTCGCGCTGGACAGCATCCTGGCGCAGAGCTTCACCGACTTCGAACTGCTGGCGGTCAATGACGGTTCGTCGGATGCGTCCCCTGCGATCCTCGACCGATATGCGGCGTCCGATCCGCGCGTCCGGGTGATCCATCAGAGCAACCAGGGGCTGATCCCCAGCCTGAACCGCATCATCGCCGAGGCACGCGCCCCCTATGTCGCACGCATGGATGGCGACGACATCGCCCACCCCGATCGCTTTGCGCAGCAGATCGCCTTTCTGGAGGCGCATCCCGATCATGGCGTATTGGGCACCCGCGTCTTCGGCATTACCGAGACCGGTGACCTGCGTCGCGACTGGACGATCGATCATCCGATCACGCCGGACGCGGTCATCGCTGCGCTCGAGGATGGCCCGCTCCTGTGCCATCCCTCGGTCATGATGCGCAGAGATCTGGTGCGTGCGGTCGGCGGCTATCGCGCGGCCTATCGCCATTGTGAGGATTACGACCTGTGGCTGCGGCTGGCGGAGCGGACCCATATGGCCAATCTGCCCGATCGGCTGCTCTATTATCGTTATTCGCCGACCCAGGTGTCCAATCGTTACGTCATGGCGCAGCATTATGGCGCGGCGGTCGCGCGGCTGGCACGGGCCGAGCGGCTGGCGGGGCGGCCAGATCCGACCGATGCCTGGCAGGTTCTGCCGCCGATCGACGCGCTCGACGCCGCATTCGACCGCCCCGGCACCGCGCAGGCGATCCGCGCCGAGGTGACGCGCGGCATCCTGTTCGATCCCGCTTCGCTGGCGGGTGACGGCCTGCCGCTGATCGCCGCGCATCTGGCGGAGACGCGCGGCCATGCCGGACAGCGGGTGGGGGGGCAGCGGGTACCGGGGCTGTGGCGCGCGGTGGCCCGGCTGGCGCGGAGCGGCAGGCCCGTCGCGGCCTGGCGGCTCGCACGCACCCTGGCCTGCGACGCGGTCCGGCGATGACGTCCTCTTCGGTACGGGGGGCCGCGCTGTGGTCGATCGGCGCGCAATATATCGCCTTTGCCGTCCAGTTCGTGGTCAGCGTCATCATCTCGCGCTACTTCCTGACCCCGCCGGAAATGGGGCTGTATTCGATCGCACTGTCCGCCGCGATGATGGTGTCGGTGCTGCAGGATTTCGGCATCAGCCGGTTCGTCGCGGGCGAACGCCATTTGAGCGAGGCGCAGATCGAGACGTGCTTCTCGGTATCGCTGATATTCGCGCTGGGCATCGGCCTGCTGATCCTGGCGCTCGCCTGGCCGGTCGCCCAATTCTACGGCAATGCGCGGCTGACCCCGCTGCTCGTCATCATTGCCGGATCCTATCTGGTCGTGCCGTTCGGCATCGTGCCCAGTGCCATGTTGCAGCGGCGGATGGATTATCAGTCGCTGTTCCAGGTCAATGTCGGCGCCGCGATCGTCAATGCGGTCTTTTCGCTCGGTCTGGCCTGGGCGGGATATTCGGCGTTCGCGCTCGCCTGGGCAGCGGTCGCCCAGCAGGGCGCCCGCGCGCTGATCGGTCAGTGGCGATCGGGCATCCGCCCTCCCTTCCCGCCGCGCCTGAAGGGTGTCGGCCCGATCCTGCGCTTCGGGTCGAACAGTTCGTTGCTGCATATCAGCGGGGCAATCGGCACGCGCAGCCCGGACCTGGTCATCGGGCGTATCCTGACGCTGACCGCCGTCGGCTTGTTCAGCCGTGCCTCCAGCCTGGCGGCGCAATTGCAGATGCTGGTCAGCGGCGCGGTCGACGGCGTGTTCTATCCCGCCTTCGCACGGTTGCGCGACGAGGAGGCCGATCTGGCCGCGCCCTATCAGCGGGTCGTCGCGGCCTATAGCGCGGCGACCTGGCCCGCCATGGCGTTCCTGGCCGCCGCCGCGACGCCGATCGTGCTGATGCTCTACGGCGCGCGCTGGGCCGGGGTCGCACCGCTGCTCGCCTGGATCGCCATCGGACAGGTCTTCATGTCGGCGCTGCCGCTGCATGTCGAGCTGCCCATCCTGCTGGGCCGGATCCGCCAGCTCGTCTTCCTCAACCTGCTGGATACGGCGGCATCGATCGGATTGCTGCTGCTGGGCGCGATGCTCGGGCTGGAGGCGGCCGCCGCGTCGCGGGTCGGCTATGGCATCTTGTGGTTCGTCATCTATGCCGGGTTGCTGCAACGGCTGACCGGCTTTGCATGGCGGAATATGTTGAGCATCTATGCGCAGGGTCTGATCGCCGCGCTGGCCACGGTGGCCCCATTGCTCGCCGTCTATCGCTGGGTCGCGTCGCCCGAAGCGGTGGGATTCGCCCTGCTGAGCCTCAGCGCCATTGCGGGCGTGCTCGCATGGCTGGCGGTCATTTACACGCTGCGCCACCCCGTCCGGCTGGAGATCAATGCGATCGTGCAGGCGATGTGGGCGAAACGGCCGGGGCAGAGCGCGGCCTCGTCGGCCTGATCCGTAGCGGCTTGCCGAGCAGGCTCGCGCCACCCATAGTCCGGGCATGAGCCCTCCCCCACCCGGCCTCGACGATCCTGAACAGGCGGCCTTTGCCTGGGCGCGGTTCCGGGTGATGATGGCGTGGATGACGTTGGCCGCCGCCATCGCGGTGGCGGTGGCGATGATCGCGCTGGCCCGAATCTATGGCCCGCTGAACGCGGTGACGATGCTGGGGGTGATTGGCGGGATCGGCGGCATGGTGATGCTGACCGGTGCGCTGATGGGGCTGGTCTTCCTCAGCTCGGGCACCGGGCATGACGAGGATGTCGACCGGCGGCCATAAAAAACCGGCCCCCGCAAATGTCGCGGAGGCCGGTCCTTTATCGATCGAAAGCGTGAAGGGCGATCAGCCCGCCGCCGCCTCCGGCTCCACCGGCGCAGCGGCGCGGATGCGCCGACGACGGGGCTTTTCTTCCGCCGCCGTTTCCGCTTCCGGCGCGGCGCTCAGCGCGGGCGGCAGGCGATCGGCGTCGAAGCCGGTCGATTCCACCACGTCCTCGGCAGGACGCTCGCGACGCGGGCGACCGCGACGGCGGGGTGCCTCCTCCTCGGCCTGCGGTGCTGCCGCGACCTCGGGGGTCATGGCGGGAGCGGTCACGACCGGCTGCGCTTCCTCGGCCATGACGGGCTGTTCGGCCCGCATCGGGCGGCGATCCTCGCGCGGTTCGCGGCGCGGGCGGTCGTCGCGGTCGCGACGGGGACGCTCTTCGCGCTGCTGATTGTCGCGCGCATAGGTTTCGCGCGGCTGGTTTTCCCGCTGCTGGTTGTCGCGGCCCTGATTCTCACGGGGCTGCCGCTCACGACGCGGCTGTTCGACCTCGCCCTGCTGTTCGCCCGGACGGATCGGATCGCCCTCGTCACCATAATCGTCGGCGTCGTTGTCGAAGCCGTCGTCATACTGGTCTTCGCGCGATTCCTGCGGCTGGCGGCGCTGGTTCTGCTCCTCGAAGCGCGAGCGGGTTTCGCTCAGCACCCGGAAATAGTGATCGGCGAACTGCCAGTAATACTCGGTGTTGACCCGGTCGCCCTGGCGCTGCGCCTCGGTCGCCAGATTCTTGTACTTCTCGTACAGCTGGCTGGCGTTGCCGCGCGCGCGATTGTCGATGCGATTGCCATTGTCGGGGCGGCCGGGATTGCCACCCGGACGCTGCCCACCATTGTTGTTGCCGCCACGACCGCGACGGCGGCCGGCCTGCCGATTATTGATCAAGCTGTTCGTCCTTAGTCGTCAAACCAACAAGGTCCACTTTTCCCGGCACCGCGCGCGATTCGCGCGATGCGAAGCTGTCGCGCCCGAATTCGGGCGCTGCCACGGCCGCCGGACAGCAGCGACTGCATGACGAAGGGTATGGGCATCGGCCCGAAATCAGACGACCCCGAATACGGTGCCCCGAATAACGTTGGGAGTGCCGAATGTTCGCGTGCCCCTGCCCCCGCTCTAGCGGGTCCGGGCCGGGTCGTTCAAGTGAAATATAGGGCATCGTCGCGATTGTTCAATGCGCCAGCAGGGCGCGGGGCCGCCCGCCAAGGTCGCGGTGCAGGGTCACGGCAAAGCCTTGATCCGCCAGCAAAGCCGTCACCGCCTCGGCCTGTTCATACCCGATCTCGACCACCGCCGCCCCGCCGGGGGCGAGCAAGCGGCGCAGTTCGGGGGCGAGCAGGCGATAATCGTCCAGCCCGTCGGGCCCGGCAAAGAGCGCCGATCCGGGCTCGTAGTCGCGCACTTCAGGCGAAAGCGGCTCGGCCGTGCCGATATAGGGCGGATTGGTGACGATGCAGTCGAACGGCCCCGTCAGCGCCGCTGCCCAGTCGCCCAGCACGAACCGCGCCCGGTCGGCCATTCCGCAGGCCGCGGCGTTGGCGACGGCATATTGCAGGGCTTGCGGGGAACGGTCGACACCCAGGCCCTTGGTATCCCGCCATTCATCGAGCAGCGCGAGCAGCAGCGTGCCCGGCCCGGTGCCCAGATCGAGCAGGGTGGCGGGGGGACGCCCCCTGAAGTGCCGGAGCGCCGCATCGACCAGCGTCTCGCTGTCCACGCGCGGCACCAGCGCGCCAGGGCCGACCATCAGGTCCAGCGTCCAGAAGCCGCGCGTGCCGGTGATATAGGCTACGGGCTCCTGCGCGGCACGGCGTTCGACCAGCGGCCAGAAGCCGTCGGGAACGGGCCGGGTCAGATCGAGCAGCAGCGCGTTGCGATCGATACCCAGCGCATGGGCGAGCAGCAGTTCGGCATCGAGCCGGGCGGTCGGGGAGAAGGTGAAACGCGCGGCGGCCTCGGCCAGCGCGGTGCGGGCGTCCACTATGCCACCCCTACCACCCCGGCGAAGGCCGGGGTCCAGATACGGCCGCCTATTGGGTGAAGGTCCCAGCGCGCCTCGACAGCAGTCGCGACTGGCCCCCGGCCTTCGCCGGGGTGGTACGTCTTGGCGGTTGGGGTTGAAGCCCCCTCAACCATCAAGGGCAGCCAGCCGTTCGGCTTCATCCTCGGCCAGCAGCGCGCCGATCAGTTCGTCCAGCTCGCCCTCCAGAATCTCCGGCAGCCGGTGGAGGGTCAGGTTGATACGGTGATCGGTCACGCGGCCCTGCGGGAAATTGTACGTCCGGATGCGCTCGGAACGATCGCCCGATCCGACCATCGACCGCCGCGTGCCCGCGCGCTCGGCGGCCAGTCGCTCGCGCTCGGCCTCGTACAGGCGGGTGCGCAGCACCTTCATCGCCTTGGCGCGGTTCTTGTGCTGCGAGCGTTCGTCCTGCTGGATCACGACCAGCCCAGTCGGGATATGGGTGATGCGGATCGCCGAGTCGGTGGTGTTGACGTGCTGCCCGCCCGCGCCCGACGAGCGATAGATGTCGATGCGCAGGTCCTTGTCGTCGATCTGGAGGTCAACCTCCTCCGCTTCGGGCAGCACCGCCACGGTCGCCGCCGAAGTGTGGATGCGTCCGCCCGATTCGGTGACCGGCACGCGCTGGACCCGGTGGACGCCCGATTCGAACTTCAGCTTGGCGAAGACGCCCGCGCCCGCGACCGAGGCGACGACTTCCTTATAGCCGCCGGTGTCGGGCACCGAGGCGGAGATCAGCTCGACCCGCCAGCCCTGCCGCTCGGCATAGCGCTGGTACATGCGGAACAGGTCGCCCGCGAACAACGCCGCCTCGTCTCCGCCGGTCCCGGCGCGGATTTCGAGCATCGCGGCACGCTCGTCGGCGGCATCGCGGGGCAGCAGCGCCAGCGCCAGGTGGCGATCCGCCTCGGCCAGCGCATTGCGGTTGGCGTGAAGCTCCTCCGCCGCCAGCTCGCGCAGCTCGTCGTCGCCGTCCTGCGTCATGAACGCCAGGCTGTCGGCCTCCTGCCGCAACCGGCGAACCTCGGCGGCGGCGTTGGCGACCGGCTCAAGCTCGGCATATTCCTTCGACACCGCGACGAAGCGGTCCGAGGGCAACTCGCCCGTCGCCATCATCGCCTGGAGTTCGTCGCGTCGCGCCTCGATCTGCGCGATGCGCTCGGCGGAGATGGTCTTCATCGCGCGGTCAGACGCTGCACCAAGGGAGGAAGCCGTTCGCCATGATCCTCGGCGATCTCGTCCTCGAACAACAGGTCGGACAGGCTCTGCGCCACCGTGTCGAGCAAGACCTTCGCCTGTTCGCCGGTCGTCAGCGCCTTGACCTGCACCTCGCCGTTCGCGAGCTCGTCATCGCCCAGGATCAACGCATAACGCGCACCCTGGTCGTTCGCCTTGGCCATGCGACGCTTCATGTTGCCGCGAAACGCCATGTCGGTGGCGACGTCCGCGCGGCGCAGTTCCGCCACCAGCCCGGTCGCGCGCAACTCCGCCGCCGCGCCCATCGGCACCACGACCGCGTCGATCGTCGGCTTGGCCGGTTCGTCGAGCAGCATCGCCAGCCGCTCGACCCCGGCCGCCCAGCCCACGCCCGCCGTGGCGGGACCGCCCAGCGATTCGATCAGCCCGTCATAGCGCCCGCCCGCCAGCACGGTCCCCTGCGAGCCCAGCCGGTCGGTCACGAACTCGAACGCGGTGTGGCGATAATAATCAAGGCCACGCACCAGCCGCGCATTGCGCGTCCAGGCGACCCCCGCCGCGTCCAGCCCCGCCGTCACCGCCTCGAAAAAGGCGCGCGCCTCGGGCGTCAGATAGGCGTCGATATCCGGCGCCGCATCGGCGATCGGCCGGTCGCGCGGATCCTTCGAATCGAGGATGCGCAGCGGGTTCTTCTCCAGCCGCACCAGGCTGTCCTCGGACAGCTCACCTCGATGCGCCTCGAAATGCGCGACCAGCGCGTCGCGCCACGCATCGCGCGTCTCCGCATCGCCCAGCGTGTTGAGCTGCAGCGTCACGCCCTCGGCGATCCCCAGTTCGCGCAGCAACTGGTCGGCCATCACTAGCAACTCGACATCCGCCGCCGGTTCGGCCGCGCCCAGGATCTCCGCATCGATCTGGTGAAACTGGCGATAGCGGCCCTTTTGCGGGCGCTCATAGCGGAACACCGCACCCGACGTCGCAAGCTTGAGCGGCGCATATTGCTGCCACCCCTCGGTCAGGTACGCGCGCGCGATCCCGGCAGTGAACTCGGGCCGCAGGGTCAACAGGTCGCCGCCGCGATCGGGGAAGGTGTACATCTCCTTCGACACGACATCGGTCGTCTCGCCGATCGAGCGGGCAAAGACCTGCGTGTCCTCGAACACGGGCAGGTCGAGCCGCTGGAAAGCATAGAGGCCATGGACATGCTCGAACGTGGCCAGCACCTGCGCAAAGCGGCGCTGCTCCTCACCGAAGATGTCCTGCGTGCCGCGCACGCGCTTGGGGGTTTCGATCCGTGCCATAGAGGTGGCGCTATCTAAGGTAGCGAGCGCCGCTGCGCTAGAGTGCGATCACAGGTTGCAGCAACGCTGAGCCGGACGCGGCTCTTTGGAGCAGCGGGCCTGTTCGCACCGGACTATCTGCTCAACATGCGCGACACGGTGGCGGACACGCTGGTCGCGGGGCATGACCAGTTGGCCTGGGACGTGGCGTTCGCCCGCGGCGCGCCTTGGCTGCTGGATCATTGATCCGTCGGGAATCGATAGATTTCCTTGCCGCGCCGGATCATCGAGATGGAGGGACCGTCCTTGTTGATGCCGACGTCCACCCGGTCCTTGGTGTCGGCATTGAACAGACGCAGCGTCGTCGCGCCCGTGGGCTCCGCGATGAACATCGCATGCTGACGGGTCTTGTCATCCAGGGTCAGCAGCACGTTGGAATAACCGTGATCGACGGTGGCATAGCCGCTACGCTCCTGCCCCTCGGCGTCGAACAACAGAATGCCCGACATGGTGTCCTCGGGCCGCCCGCCGCGTGACGTATTCTGCTTGCCGTTGACGACGGCATGGGGAAGCGGCGATCCGATCTTGACGCGGGTGATGCCGTTTGGATCGACGACGTTCAATTCGCGAACGGTCAGCACGTCCTGGACCGGGGGATTTGATGGGCCCGACGCCGCAACGGCACCGCTGCCCGCCGCACCGATAAGCCCGACGATTCCGCATATCGAACCGATGACGGCGGCAACGACCGCGATACGATAGCGCCGTTCGAGCCGCGCCATCCGCTCATCCAGTTCCATGTTCGTCATATCCGTCGAGCCCCCTTGCTGTTGCACATTTATAATACACCGCATGCCGTATCGCAGCAATGATCGTTTCGTTCGAAGCTGGCGGCGCTCCATAGCCAAGCCCGCCCCGGCCAGCGTACACCCCCGCCCATGACCATCTCCCGCTGGCAGCGCCTGCAAACCCGTATCGGCGAACGCGTCGCGCCGCCGCGATTCCTGGCGTTCGCGCTGATCCTGATCGCCGCGATTGTCGGGCTTTGCTCCTTGTTCGGGATGACACGCGGAATCCTTGGCGGCTTCGATGCCGCCGCCCTCCTCTTCATCGCCTCGCTCGTCCCGTTGTTACGACAGGGGCAGGCCGCGAAGATGCGCGCTCGGGCGGCCAAGAACGACGCCAACCGCGCCGTCCTGCTGGTATTTTGCGGGATCGTCCTCTTCGTCGTGCTGGTCGCGGTCGGGGGCGAGTTGCGCGGGCGGAGCAGCGTCGTGACCATCGCGCTGGTCGTCGGCACGCTGATCCTGGCCTGGCTGTTCTCGAACATCGTCTATGCGCTGCATTACGCGCACCTGTTCTACAGCGCCGGGGACAAGGGCGATGCGGGGGGCCTGCAATTCCCCGATACGGCCGAGCCCGATTACTGGGACTTCCTGTATTTCTCGGTGACGCTGGGCATGACCTTCCAGACGTCGGACGTGTCGATCGCGTCGCGCCGGATGCGGCGGGTGGTGACGGGCCAGTGCCTGGCGGCGTTCATCTTCAACCTGGGCGTCATCGCCTTCACGGTGAACGTGCTGGGCGGCGGGTCCGGGTAAGGCCGCTCCCGAAAGGGTCTGGACGACTGGCCTATCGGGTGCCTAACCTGCCCGCATCTCCTTTCGCCGCAAAAGGCTATCCATGATCCGTTCCGCGCTTCGTTCCGTATTCGTCGCCTCGCTGCTCGCCTCCACCGCAGCGGCGATCGCGCAGGTCCCGGCGGGCAATTCGGCCCCCGCCGCACAGGCCCCCTTCGTCAACACCATTCCCGATGCGGTCGACACCCCCTATCCGGGCACGATCAAGCTGGTCGTCGACGCGACGGATACCGAACGCGGCATCTTCCGCGTGAAGGAGACGATCCCCGTCGCCAAGGCCGGGCCGATGGCGCTGCTCTTCCCGAAATGGCTGCCTGGCGCCCACTCCCCGCGCGGCGAGATCGAGAAGCTGGCGGGCCTGGTCATCAAGGCCAATGGCCGCATCCTGCCCTGGACGCGCGATCCGGTCGACGTCTTCGCCTTCCATATCGATGTGCCGTCGGGCGCCAGGCAGTTGGACCTGGAGTTCCAGTTCCTGTCGGCGACCAAGCCCGACCAGGGCCGTATCGCCGTCACCCCGACGATGATCTCGCTCCAGCCCAATTCGCTGAGCCTCTATCCGGCCGGTTACTATACCCGCCAGATCCCGATCCAGATGACCGCGATCTTCCCGGCCGGCTGGACGGCGGCGGGCGCGGTGCCGTCCAAGGCATCGGGTTCGACCTATACCTATGACACGACCAACTATGAGATCCTGGTCGATTCGCCGGTGCTGGCAGGCAAGTACGGCAAGGTCTTCCCGCTGACCCCGCGCGTGAACCTGAACGTCTTTGCCGACAACGCCGCCGAGCTGAACGCCAAGCCCGAGCAGATCGCCGCGCACAGCCGCCTGGTCGACCAGGCGGTCAAGGCCTTCGGTGCGCAGCATTACGACAAGTACGAGTTCCTGCTGTCGATCAGCGACCAGCTGGGCGGCATCGGCCTTGAGCATCACCGCTCGTCCGAAAACGGCGTGACGCCGGGCTATTTCACCGAATGGGATGCCGGACCGGGTCGCCGCAACCTGTTGCCGCACGAGTTCACGCACAGCTGGGATGGCAAGTTCCGGCGCGGCGCGGACCTGTGGACGCCGGATTATCGCACGCCGATGCGCAACTCGCTGCTCTGGGTCTATGAGGGGCAGACGCAGTTCTGGGGCTATGTGCTCCAGGCGCGGTCGGGCCTGGTGTCGAAGCAGGACACGCTGGACCAGTACGCCTCGATCCTCGCCATCTACGACACCGCACCCGCGCGGCAGTGGCGCGACCTGGTAGACACCACCAACGACCCCATCATCTCGTCGCGCAAGCCCAAGGGCTGGACCAGCTGGCAGCGGTCGGAGGATTATTACAACGAGGGCCTGATGGTCTGGATGGAGGTCGACGCGATGCTCCGCCAGAAGTCGAACGGCACCAAGTCGATCGACGATTTCGCCAAGGCCTTTTTCGGCATCCGCGACGGCGACTGGGGCGAGGTGACCTACACCTTCGACGACGTCGCCAAGACGCTCAACGGTATCGTCCCCTATGACTGGGCCGCTTTCCTGCGCCAGCGCATCACCGAGACGGGCAAGCCTGCCCCGATCGAGGGCTTTGCCATGAACGGCTACAAGCTGGTCTATACCGACACGCCGACCGCGACCTTCAAGCAGGGCGAAAAGGGCAGCACCAACGTCAATTATTCGCTGGGCATGTCGGTGTCGAACAGCGGGGAGGTGACCAGTTCAATTTGGGACAGTCCCGCGTTCAAGGCGGGCATCGATGTCGGCACGCAAATCCAGGCGGTGAACGGCGAAAGCTATACCGGCGATCGCCTGAAGGCCGCGATCCTGGCCGCCAAGGATCCGGCCAAGCCGGTCAAGCTGGTGATAAAGAACCAGGATCAGTTCCGCGACGTGACGCTCAACTATACCGGCGGTCCGCGCTATCCGCGCCTGCAAAAGGTCGGCACCGGAGAAACCGGACTCGATCGACTGCTCACGGCGCGCTAAGGTCGGACTGACCGACATCTATCGACAGGCCATGGCGGGTTGCGCTATCGCGCCCGCCATTGTTTTTCCACCGGAACTCTTCCGGTACCTAGGCAAGAAAGACCGTTTCGATGCGCATCGACCTTATCCCCGTCGGCAAGAGCCCGCCCGATGACATCAACGTCGTGATCGAAGTGCCCACCGGCGGCGAGCCCGTGAAGTATGAATTCGACAAGGCCAGCGGCGCGCTGTTCGTCGACCGCATCCTGCACACGCCGATGCGCTACCCGGCCAATTACGGCTTCGTGCCGCACACGCTGTCGCCCGACGGCGACCCGCTCGACGCGCTGGTCGTGTCGCGCACGCCGTTCATCCCGGGCTGCGTCGTGCGCGCCCGTCCGATCGCCGTCCTGAATCTGGAAGACGAAGCCGGCGGCGACGAGAAGCTGGTCTGCGTGCCGGTCGACTCGACCTTCCCCTATTATTCGAACGTCGGCGGCCGCGACGACCTGCCCGAAATCGTGTTCCAGCAGATCGAGCACTTCTTCACCCACTACAAGGATCTGGAGAAGAAGAAGTGGGTGCGTATCGGCACCTGGGGCGACCGCGACGAAGCCCGCCGCATCGTCGAGGAAGCGATCACGCGCTACGAAGACGCCAAGGCCAAGGGTCAAGAGCCGCACGACCACGACGTGCCCGGCCGCGCCTGAACCCATAGGGTTTCGGTTTGAGGAACGCCCCGGTGCCCCGCGCACCGGGGCGTTTTTTTGTGCCCCCCTCCCGACCGGAAAGCTTCCCCCTTCTTACGCCCCTCCCGCAGGCGAGTTTCAGGTCGGCCATGCCCCCGGCATGACCTAAACGATGCGGGGCATCGTTTACCTGAAACTGGGCTGGGGGAGGGCTATCCCGGAGCCTGAGGAGAAGTCACCCCTTGGCCTTCGACTACGCTCAGGCTGAACGCGGGGTGGGGAAATGTGCGCAAGAAAGAAGGTTGGTTCGCGCGGAGGCGCGGAGAACGCGGAGGTGTCTCGCTTGTAACTAACGCCATCCCGCAAAACCGAATTGGTAAGAGAGACAGTACCTTCCGCGCCTCCGCGCGAACCATCCCCTACCGCCCCGCCAACCGCGCCAAAGCCTCTCCCGACACCCGCTGCACGGTCCATTCCTTCATCGGCTGCGCCCCCATCGCGCGATAGAATTCCACCGCGGGCATGTTCCAGTCGAGTACCGACCATTCGAACCGCGCCCAGCCCCGGTCGCGTGCGATACCCGCCAAATGGATCAGCAACGCCTTGCCCACCCCGCCGCCGCGTGCGGACGGCGTGACGTAGAGATCCTCCAGATACAGCCCCTGCCGCCCGGTCCAGGTCGAGAAATTGGCGAAGAACAGCGCAAAGCCGATCGGTACACCGTCGCGCTCGGCGATCACCGCTTCCGCCGCCGGGCGCGGGCCGAACAGCGCCTCGGCCAGCATCGGCTCGGTGGCGACGACCGCATCGGGTTCGCGCTCGAACGCGGCGAGTTCGCGGACGAAACCCAGGATGATGGCGGTGTCGGCGGGCATGGCCGCGCGGATGATGGTCATAGTCCTGCCTCGCTCTGCGGCCCCGGTCCCGGCTGGCGCACCGCCACCACGCACCCGCCGATGATCAGTGCCGCCCCGACCAGCGTGAACGGCGACACATGCTCGCCGAACACCGCATAGCCCAGGCACGCCGCCCAGACGAAAGCGGTATATTCGACCGGCGCGAGGATCTGCGCTTCGGCCCGCGCATAGGCCCAGGCCAGCAGCAGCGCCGACAGGCTGCCCAGCAGCGCGGCGACCACGATGCTGGGCCATTGGTGCGACGCGGGCCAGCCGGCGGCAAAGGGCGCGGCCGGGGTCATCAGCACCGCGATCACCAGCATGGTGAACAGCGCCACCTCAGCCGGTCCCGCGACCTGCGCCTGCCGCCGGAGCAGCACCAGGCTGACCGCATAGAGGATCGAGGCGACCAGTATCGCGATCGAGCCCAGCACCACCTGTGTCGAGGCCTGCGCCTGCACCTCGCCGCCCGCGATCACCAGCACGCCAAGCCCCGCGATCAACGAGCCCAGGATCGCGGCGCGCCGGATCGTCTCGCCCAGTGCGAAGGCGGCCAGAAACAACGCGATCAGCGGCGCAAGAAAGGTCAGCGCGATGCTCTGCGCCATCGGCACCCGCGCCAGCCCCCAGAAGAACAACAGCACCGACGCTCCCCCGGTCGCCCCGCGCGCGACATGCAGGGTCAGCGCCTCGCGCCCCGGCCAGCGCCCACGCTTGGCCAGGAACAGTGCCCCCGTGATCGCGACACCGACCCAGGACCGCCACAGGACCGCACTATAGGCGCCGCTGTCGATCGACAGCCGCTTCATCAGCGTATCCATCACCGAATAGATCGCGATGCCCAGCGCAGCCGCGCCAAAGGCGATGACGGGGGACGTGCGCGCGCTCATGCCATGGCGATACCGGGGGTGGGAGGGAAAGGCGAGAACTCCATTCCTCCCCTGCAAGGGGAGGTGGCAGACCGAAGGCCTGACGGCGGGGTGTCCCGGCCTGATAGGTGGTCAAACGTCACGACCGATGACACCCCTTCACCAGCCTCGCTGCCCCCTCCCGTTCGAAAACGTCCTCTATGAAATTCATTCCTTCCCACCCCGGCGAAGGCCGGGGTCCAGTTGCTGGACGAGGGTGAGTAACGCGCATCGCTTCCCAGCTGGACCCCGGCCTTCGCCGGGGTGGTCGCTGGTTTTGGGGGAGCCTGCCCCTTTCGCCAGAAGGTCCGCGAAGGGCAGGAATATTTCGCCGGGATTAAACCCCGCCCCGCATCCGTTGCCCTGTCGAAACGGACATCAAAGGGACAAAAGGGTATGAAGACGCTGATCGTTGCCGCCGGTCTGGCCATGTTGGCCGCTACCCCCGCTGGCGCGCAGGTGACCGCTTCGGTCGGTGGGGACTATGCTTCGGGCACCTACGGCACCGGGCAGCAGGTGCGCAGCGCCAGCTCGACCGCGACGTTGCGCGCCAAGCGCAAGCGGGTGACGGTCTTTGCCGCCCTTCCCTATTTGCAGGTCGATGCACCGGGCAATGTCGTGGCGCCGGGCGGACCGCTGGGCCTGCCGATCCTAGTCGATCCCACCAGGCCCGCCACCCGCGTCCGGCGCAGCGGGCTGGGCGATGCGGTGGTCGGCGCCTCCGTCCAGTTGATCCCGCCGCGCCGCCATCACCTGGCGCTGGCACTGACCGGCAGTGCCAAGCTGCCCACCGCCTCGGCCGCGCGCGGGCTGGGCACGGGCAAGGCGGACTATTCGATCTTCGCCGAAGCTGCGGTGCCGGGCAAGGTCACCCCCTTCGCGGCGGTCGGCCACAGCTTTGTCGGACAGCCCGACGGCTATGCCTTGCGCGACGTTACCAGCGCGCGCGGCGGTCTGGCGCTCGGCATCGGCAAGGCCAGCGAGGTCAGCGTCTCGTACAGCTACGCCTCACGAGCCAGCGATCAGGTCGCCGATCGGCAGGATATCGGCGCGGGGCTCGACACCGCGCTGTCGCAGCGCCTGTCGCTGGGTGTGCAGGGCAGTGCCGGGGTCAGCAAGGGCGCGCCGGATGTGGGCGCGGGGGTGCGGCTGGGGCTGCGGCTGTAATCAGGCGTCGGGGCGCGGCGGATCGGCGTCCGGGCCGTAATACTGGTAGCGATACGCGTTCAGCGCCGCGCCTACGCACTCCACGCTGGGCGCCGCCCGGACATCGCTTTGCTGGGCCGCATCCCGGTACAGGAACCGGACATAGGGCAGGCCGCTGCGTGACATGGCGAACATGGTCGGCGTGACCCCGCAGGTCCTGGCGATCCGGTGAAACGCACGCTTGGTCAGCAACGGCTTGCCCGTCCCGGTCGTCGCACAGCCGGTCAAGGCCAGCGCGCTCGCCATGATCACCGCAATCCACCGCATGTCATCACCCCCTGCCCGCTCCGCCCCGCCACCATGGCAGAATATGATCGCGAAGCAATGGCGCGATCGGCATCGCGTCGACCGAACCGGCATCGACCCAGATGGCCTCCGCGATCTCGGCCGCGGCGACCGGCGAGTGGTCGACGCGCAAGCGAAAGACCGTGGCGTCGACGCTGTGCCCTGGCTCATTGGCCGCCGCCGCCGAGAAGCGGCCGATCGGGTGCAGGTCACCCTCCGCGACGGTCAGGCCGATTTCCTCCTCCAATTCGCGGAGCAGCGCGGCGGCGGGGGTTTCGCCCGGCTCGATCTTGCCGCCCGCCTGCATGAAGAACGCCGTTCCCGCCTTGCGGACCAGCAGGATGCGGCCCGCGCCGTCTTCGATCAGGGCGGCGGCGATACGGATGACGGTCATGCCCGTCTGGTAATGTACCACCGCGCGGCCGTGCAAGCGGCCCTATCGACAGGGACCGTCGCACATACCGGTGCCGCGACGGCGCAGCGTATCGAGCGCATTGTCCTGGTTGACCTTGTCGAGCTGCTTCCACTCCTCCGCCGAGTGGCAGATGCGGGTGGGCAGGATCGAGCCCGTTTCCGGCGCACGGCGACAGATCTTCTTGTCCGCCACCGGCCTGGGCGGCGCGGCGGCGACCGCCGCCCCTGGGCCCTGCATCAGCAGCAGCGCCATCGTCAACATTATCATCTTTATCCTCCCCGATCAGGATGTTAGCGCGATGCTAAACCCCGATCGGGGGCGGGACAAGACCGGTTTACTCCGCCGCGATCGCCGCCTTGGCGACGTCGGCGGCATCCAGTTCGGCGGCCTTGGCCTCGACCAGCTTGACGATATGTTCGACCATGTCGGCATCCTCGACCGTGTGATCGGTCAGGCCCGACAGATAGACCATGTGCTTGCCGTTGCCGCCGCCGGTCACGCCGATATCGGTCTCGCGTGCTTCGCCGGGGCCGTTCACGACGCAGCCCAGCACCGACAGCGACATGGGCGTGCGGATATGCTGGAGCCGTTCCTCCAGCACCTGCACGGTGCGGATCACGTCGAAGCCCTGGCGGGCGCAGGACGGGCAGGACACGACGCGCACGCCGCGATTGCGGATGCCCAGCGCCTTAAGGATCTCGAAGCCGACGCGCACCTCTTCCTCGGGCTCGGCCGAGAGCGAGACGCGGATCGTGTCGCCGATCCCGAACCATAGGAGCGAACCGATGCCGATCGAGGACTTGACCGTCCCGCCGATCAGGCCGCCCGCCTCGGTAATGCCTAGGTGCAGCGGGCAGTCGGTCGCCTCGGCCAGCCCCTGATAGGCCGCGACCGCCAGGAAGACGTCGGACGCCTTCACCGCGACCTTATATTCGTGGAAGTCGTGGTCCTGGAGCAGCTTGATATGGTCGAGCGCCGATTCGACCAGCGCCTCGGGACAGGGCTCGCCATATTTTTCGAGCAGGTCCTTTTCCAACGACCCGGCATTCACGCCGATGCGGATGGCGCAACCATTGGCCTTGGCCGCGCGCACGACCTCGGCGACGCGCGCAGACGATCCGATATTGCCGGGATTGATGCGTAGGCACGCGGCGCCCGCATCGGCGGCTTCCAGCGCGCGCTTATAGTGAAAATGGATGTCCGCGACGATCGGCACCCGCGCCGCCTTGGTGATCTTGGCCAGCGCGGCGGTCGAATCGGTGTCGGGGCACGACACGCGGATGATGTCCGCCCCCGCCTCTTCGCAACGCCGGATCTGGTTCAGCGTGGCGACCGGATCGCTGGTCGGCGTGTTGGTCATGGTCTGCACGGTGACGGGGGCGTCGCCGCCCACGGGCACGTTGCCCACCATGATCTGACGGCTTTGGCGGCGGGCGATATCACGCCAGGGACGAATGGACATGGGCCCTTATATACGCGCACGGCGTTGCGGTTCAAAGTCAGTGCTGTACCTGTCGCCCCGGAATACCAGATTACCCCATGATGCCCGTATGACCGCCGCCACCGCCATCCCCCGCCATTACGGCCTCGACTGGTTGCGGGTCGGGGCGTTCGCCATCCTGATCCTGTACCATATCGGCATGGTCTTCGTGCCATGGGGCTTCCACGTCCAGCTGGCCAGCCTGCCCTGGGTCGCGATCCCGATGCTGGCGAGCAATCCTTGGCGATTGATGCTTCTGTTCGTCGTGTCGGGCTATGCCACCCGCGCGCTGGCGGTGCGGCACCCGACGATCGTCAGCTTCGCGCGCGGGCGCAGCATCCGCCTGCTGGTGCCGCTGCTGTTCGGCATCGGCGTGCTGGTGCCGCCGCAGATCTGGGCCGAGCTGGCGAGCAAATATGGCTATGGCGGCTCCTACCTGTCGTTCTGGCTGCATGACTGGCTGGGCTTTCGCGCGATCGGCGGGGTGGTGCCGACGCCCGCCTGGAATCACCTTTGGTTCGTCGGTTACCTCTGGGTCTATACCATGGCGATCGCGGCGATGCTGGCGCTGGGCCAGCGCTGGGCCAGCGCCGCGCAAAGGGCTTTCGACCGGGTGCTGGGCGGGTGGGGCGGCGCGGTGCTGCCGGTCGTCTGGCTGCTGCTGGTCGATATCCGACTGTTTCCCGGCCAGTCGGAGACGCACGGCCTGCTCGACGACTGGCTGGCCCATGCCATTTATCTGCCTGCGCTGCTGTTCGGCTTCGGCATGGCCGGGTCGGAGCGGGTGCTGGACAGTTTCCGCCGGGGATGGCCGGTCGCCGCCGCCATCGCGGTGGCCAGCTACGGGGTCGCGGCCGGGTTGGAGTGGCGCTGGCCCGGCATGGCGGGCGCGCCGCCGGGGCTGGGCATCGTCTTTGCCGGGGCACGCGCGGTGCAGGGCTGGATGGCGGTCGTCGCGCTGATCGGGGTGGCGGAGCGGTTCTGGAATCACGACCACCCATGGCGACCGACCCTGACCGAGGCGGTCTTTCCCTTCTACCTGATCCACCAGACGATCATCATCTTGGTCGCCTTCGCGCTGCATGGCCTGTCACTGCCGCTATGGCTAGACGCGGTCATCTTGATCGCGGCGACGGTGGCGGGGTGCTGGACCTTCTACCTCGTGGGGCGGCAGGTGCGCTGGCTGCGCCCGCTGATCGGCCTGCGACCGTGAGGGATGGCAGGCAGGCCGCGATCTGATAGGGGCGCGGGGCTATTTCCCTGTCCCTGCTGGAGTTTCGCCCATGTCCCCATCCTGGTCGCTGGTCATCCATGGCGGCGCGGGCCGGATCACCCGCGAGGTGCTGAGCCCCGAACAGGATGCGGGCGCGCGGGCCGCGCTCGACGCCGCGCTGGCTGCCGGGTCGGCCGTACTGGCCGACGGCGGCACCGCGCTGGACGCGGTCGAGGCCGCGGTGCGCGTGCTGGAGGACGATCCGCACTTCAACGCGGGGCGCGGCGCGTGCTTCACGCGGGACGGCACCAACGAGCTCGACGCCGCGATCATGGACGGGCGCGAGCGGCGGGCGGGATCGGTCGCGGGGGCCACGCGCACCCGCAATCCGGTGTCGCTGGCCCGCGCCGTCATGGAGGCGAGCCCCCACGTCCTGCTGGCCGGGGCGGGCGCGGACCGATTCGCGGTCGAACAGGGGCTGGAGCAGGTCGATCCCGCCTGGTTCCACACCGACGAACGACGCCGCCAGCTCGACGAGCTGCTGTCGCAGGGCGCCGATGCCTTCGACAGTGACATGAAATACGGCACGGTCGGCGCGGTCGCCTGTGACGCGCAGGGCCATGTCGCCGCCGCGACATCGACCGGGGGCGTGACCGGCAAGCGCTGGGGCCGGATCGGCGACTCGCCGCTGATCGGGGCGGGGACCTTTGCCGACGACCGCGCCTGTGCGGTGTCGTGCACGGGCTCTGGCGAGGTCTTCATCCGCGTCGGCGTCGGGCATGAGATCGCGGCCCGCCGCCGCTTCACCGGCGCGGAGCTCCAGGCCGCCGCTGACACCGTGCTCGCCGAGGTAAGGGATTTGGGCGGCACCGGCGGCACCATCGTCGCCGGACCCGACGGCACCATCGCCTGGAGCATGACGACGGCGGGCATGTATCGCGGCCGCGCCACGTCGGGCGGCGAACACCGGGTGGCGATCTACGCCGACGAAGGATAAAAGGCGGCCCATGAAGCACTTGCGTATCCTCACCGGGATGCTGGCGGGCCTGTTCGCCAGCTTGGCCATCGCCTCCCCCGCCGCCGCCTATTGGGAATATGGCCACGAGACCGTCGCGGCCATCGCCTGGGCCAACATCACGCCGCAGGCGCGGAGCCAGATTCGCCAGATCCTGAAGGCGCAAGCCACGCTGGACACCCCGACCTGCCCGGTGCGCACCATCGAGGAAGCCAGCGTCTGGCCCGATTGCGTGAAGCCGCTGAAGGACGAAAACGGCAAGTCGCGCTTCGGCTATGCCTATAGCTGGCACTATCAGAATATCGACATCTGTCAGCCCTTCCGCCTGCCCCCGGCCTGCGACACCGGCGACTGCGTCTCGGCGCAGATTCCTCGCCAGCTCGCCATCCTGAAGGACAGGCGCGCGGGCGCGAAGGAGCGGGTGATGGCGCTGGCCTTCCTCGTCCATTTCGTCGGCGACCTGCACCAGCCGCTGCATGCGGGGGACAAGAGCGACAAGGGCGGCAACGACACCCATGTCGATTACGGCGTGTACGCGACGCCGCGCCTGAACCTGCATTCGATCTGGGACGGCCTGCTGGCCGAGCGGGCGATCTCCGCCCCGCCCAAGCTCGTCCGCGCCTACCCGGCCGCCGAACAGCGGCGCGAGGCGGCGGGCGACGTGACGGATTGGAGCCGCGAGAACTGGGCCATCGCCAAGCGCGCCTATGCCGCCGCCATGGGGGGCGACCCGTGCCGGCCGACGCCCGCGCATATGAAGATGGATGAAGCCGCGATTCGCGAAATGGCCCCGGTCGAGCGCGAACAGGTGAAGCGCGGCGGCCTGCGGCTGGCGAAACTGCTGAACAGCGCCTTCCGGGGGTAATCGTTCGTACCAAGAAGGCAACGTAAACGCCCGGCGCTTTACGGCGAAGGCCTGTCCCGTGGCCTTCGACTTCGCTCAGGCTGAACGGGGGTCCAGGATTCGGTTCCGGGACAACCCCATTCCTCCCCAAGCTCTGCTTGGGGAGGGGGACCGCCGCAAAGCGGTGGTGGAGGGGCAAGGACGCAACAGCGTGCCCACACCGATCGCCCTGACGGACGACGCCGCTCACACCCATACCGTGAACGCCGTCCCCCCTCCCCATCCGAAATGGGGAGGATAAACCCGGTCAGCTCAGGACGACGGTCACCGCACGGCGGTTCTGCGCATAGCTGGCCTCGTCCGAACCCAGCGCGATCGGGCGTTCCTTGCCATAGCTGATGACGTTCATGCGGTCCGCCGACACGCCGCGCGCGGCCAGATAGTTCTTGGCCGCATTCGCCCGGCGATCGCCCAGCGCGAGGTTGTATTCGCGAGTGCCGCGCTCGTCGCAATGCCCCTCGATGGTGATGCGGACATTGGGATAGCGCGCCAGCCACTGCGCCTGGTTGTCCAGGATCGCGCGCGCCTCGGGGTCGATGTCATACTGATCGAGCCCGAAATGGACGGTGTTCGACGTGACCGAACGGCGGAAATCGGCGTCCGAGCCGGGGACGATCGCGCCGTCCGGATTGCCGGTATTGGCCCCTGCATTGGGATCGACACCGGCATTCTGGTCGACCGGCGCGGGCGGCAGCACGGCGGGCCGCTTCTTGGCGCAGCCGGCGATCGCAAGCGCCATGGTGGCGACTACGAGCGTGGTCTTGATCTTGTTCATCGGACTCTCAACTCCCTCTAGGTTTGTTTCGCCCCCGAAACTTGCGCAGTTGTTCGTTATGGACGCGGGCTCATGGGCGCAGCGGCCCCCAGGCCGGGTCCGATCCGTCGAGCGGGGTCGGAATGCGACGCTCGTTGACGCCGGTCAGGTCGACCATCCACACATCCGCCTTGCCCGACGCCCCTTGCGTCGAACGCTGGAAGGTGATGACGCGGCCATTGGGGGACCAGCTCGGCCCCTCGTCCTGCCAGCTGTTGGTCAACAGCTTTTCGCCGCCGCCCGAGGGGTTCATGATGCCGATGCGGAACGCCCCGCCCAGCTTGGTGAAGGCGATCAGGTCGCCGCGCGGGCTCCAGACCGGGGTCGCATAGCGACCGCCGCCAAAGCTGATCCTCTGCTGGTTCGACCCGTCCGCATTCATGACATAGATTTGCTGCCCGCCCGAGCGGTCGCTCTCGAACACGATCTTCGATCCATCGGGCGAATAGCTGCCGCCGGTATCGATGCCGGGCGCGTTGGTCAGCCGCTGTGGCGTGCCCCCTTGCGCCGACACGCGATAGATATCGGTATTGCCGCCTTGCGCCATCGAGAACAGGATCCAGCGGCCATCGGGCGAGAAGCGCGGCGCGAAGGTCGTCGCGGCATTCTGCACCACCAGCCGCTGGCGTCCCGATCCGATGTCATAGACATAGATGGCGGGCCGCTTGTCGACATAGGACATATAGACGATCGACTGCTGGTTCGGCGCGAAACGCGGGGTCAGCACGATCGACTGGCCGTTGGTCAGGAAGCGGTGGTTCGCCCCGTCCTGGTCCATGATCGCCAGCCGCTTGATGCGCCGCCCCTTCGGCCCCGTCTCCGAAACATAGGTCACGCGGCTGTCGAAATAGGGGCCTTCGCCGGTCAGCTTGGTATAAATGGTGTCGGCGCATTTGTGCGCCGCACGCCGCCAGTCGCCGGGCGAGACGACGAAGCCCTGCCGCGCCAGTTCGCTCTTGGCCAGCACATCGTACAGATAGCAGCCGACGGTCAGCGTGCCGTCGCCATTGGCGCGGACATAGCCCTGGACGAGCGCCTGCGCGCCGGTGCCGTTCCAATAGTCGAAGGCGGGCGCGGTCACTTCCGGAAAGGACACGGTGCGCAGCTGCGCCGGGGGGATCGGCGTGAACAGGCCCGAATTGCGCAGGTCGTTGGCGATGATCTGCGACAGCTGCTGCCCGACGACGTCTGTCGTGCCCGCCGGGGTCTGCACCACCGCGCTGGTCGGCATCGCGGGGATTGCGATCGGCATCGGCGCGGAAATGCCGCCCTCGACATCGACGACCAGCCCTTCCTGGCCCGCCGCCGCCGGGGCGGCAGGCTGCTGCGCGGCGGGGGGGGCGGCCTGATCCTGCGGGGCGGGCGCGGGTACGTCCTGCGCGCCGACGGCGCTGGCGGCCAAGGCCAGGGTGAGCGGAAGAGTCAGCAGGGAACGGGGCATAAGCATCATCCTCAACCCGGAAGTTTGTAGCGCAGCGTGAAATTGCTCCAGCCGCCCGGTACGTCGTAAAGGTCGCTGGGCAGCCCGCGCAGCGGCGAGCAGCCCTTGAAGGTGGCGATCGCCAGCGCGTCGACGCGGTCAACATAACGATCATTCTCGCCGTCGACGCCGCTATGCCCCATCACGCGCGGCTCGGCGGCCAGGCTGCCGTCGCGGTTCAGCCGCAGGTTCATCGTCACCCGAATCCGCTCCGCCCCCGGGCCAGGCGTGACCTGGCGATTGGCGCAGGGCTGCACCTGACGCAAAATGGCCGAGGCGATGTTGGCCAGTTGCTGCGCGCCGATCCTGGCGGCGGGCGCGGCCTCGGACCTGGACGGCGACGGATCAGCGGACAGGCCCTTCAGGAAATTGTCGCCCAGATGCGATCCGCGCGGCTTGGCCGTGGTCGCGTGTGCGCTGTTGCCGCTGCCGCGCGCGGGCGTGGCAGGCTTGGTCGCCGAGGGCCTGGCCGCCTGGCTGGCCTTGGCGGGAGCGGCGGGTGCGGGCTTGGCCGGTGCGGGTTTCGCAGGCGCAGGCTTGGCGGGTGCCGGTTTGGCGGGGGCCGGCTTGGCAGGCCGGGGCTTGGGCGGCTGCGGCCGGGGTTGCGGCTTTTCCGCCGGTTTGGGCTGCGGGCGCGGCTGGGGCTTGGGTTGCGGCTTGGGTTCCGGGCGCGGCTCGGGCTTGGCCGGTTCGGGCTTCGGCTGGGGCCTGGGCTGCGGTTTCGGCTGCGGTGCCGGGGGCGGCGGTGCGGGTTGGAGCTCGGGTTCGGCCTCCACCGGCTCGGGCGGCGCGGCGTCTTCGGGCGTGCCTTCTTCGGGGGCGATCGACTGGGCGGCCTGCTGGTTGGGTGTCGGCGACGCCGCCTCCAGCGCGACGTCCTTGACCAGCGAGATGTCGATCGGCGTGACCTTCAGCTTCTCCGGGTTCGGCGTCGCCAGAAAGCCGACCGACAACAGGCCGAACAGGACCAGATGCCCCGCGACCGCGATCGCCAGTCCTGTCCGCTCGCCACGCTCCATCAGCGGGTGCCCGCTCCCTGACCCGCGCCCTGGGCTGGCCCGCCCTCGACGGTGACCAGCGACACGCGGTTCAGGCCCGCGCGGTTCAGCTCGCCCATCACCCGCATCACCCGGCCATAGTCGAGCGCCCGGTCGGCACGCAGATAGACCTGCGGCACCTGTCCGTCGGGACCTTTACGCGCCGCGATGGCGTCCAGCTTGGCGGGCAGGTCGCCTTCGGTGATCTCGTCATCGTTCAGGAACATACGGCCCTGTTCGTCGATCGCGATCTGTTCGGGCTTCTGCTCCTGGTCCAGCGCCTTGGCGCGGCTGTCGGGCAGGTTCACCGGCACGCCCGTGGTCAGCAGCGGCGCGGTCACCATGAAGATGATCAGCAGCACCAGCATCACGTCGACCAGCGGCGTGACGTTGATGTCCGCCATCGGTGCGCGGCGACCCCGGCCGGATCGGGAGGGAAGGTTCATGGCCATCGCCGTTACCCCTTCAACGCGCCTGGTCGAGCTGGCGGCTGAGCGTCGTGTGGAAGCCGTCGGCGAAGCGGTTCAGCGACGCCTCGACCCGGTTCACGCCGTGGCTGAAGCGGTTATACGCGATCACCGCCGGGATGGCGGCGAACAGGCCGATCGCGGTGGCGAACAATGCCTCCGAGATGCCCGGCGCGACGACCGCCAGCGAGGTGTTCTGCGCCTGCGCGATGCCGGTGAAGCTGCGCATGATGCCCCAGACGGTGCCGAACAGCCCGACGAACGGCGCGACCGAGCCGACCGTCGCCAGCACGTTCAGCCGGTCCGACAGCTTGTCGATCTCGCCCGCCACGGCCGATCCCATCGCGGTGGCCAGGCGCTCGCGGGTGCCGTCGCGGTCGATATGCCCGCCCGCGGTCGAACGCCGCCATTCCTGCACGCCCGCCGAAAAGACGCGCGCGGAGGGAAGCTCGTTATCCTGCTCCATCCGGTGAAAGGCGTCGATATCCTCGGCCTTCCAGAAATCACGTTCGAACCGGACCATGCCCTTCTTCGTGCGCGCCAGCTTGCGCGAAAAGGCGACGATGATCGTCCAGGTCCAGACGCTGGCAAGCAGCAGGCCGATCATCACGAACTTCACCACCCAGTCGGCGTGGATAAACAGCGCGACGGGCGACAAGGAAGCGGCATCCATGTTGAAGACGGGATTCATGGGTGTTGGGTGTCCCCCTGCCAGACAAGGCGTTGGTAGATGGCGATCCAGTCGGCGGGCTGCCGACGCGGGCGACCGTCCGGGCCGACCCACGCGACGGTCACGCGCGCATCGGTCAGCTTGAGCGCGCCGCACCTGACTGTCTGATGAATGACGACGCGCACCGCACTGACCTCGATCAGTCTGGACGTGACGACCAGGTCGTCGTCCAGCCGGGCAGAGGCGGCATAGCGGATGGCGATGTCGGTGACGGCATAGGCGCCCTGCCCCGCTTCATGCGCGGCGCGCTGGTCGATCCCGGCTGTCCGCAGCATGTCGGAGCGCGCGCGCTCCATGTAGCGCAGATAGTTGGCGTGATAGACCACACCCGACAGGTCGGTATCCTCGAAATAGACACGCACCGCAAAGCGATGCTCATGGCCCTCGAAGCGGCCGCCCTTCGGCTGGTCTTCTCCTGTCACCGTCATGGTGACCGCCCGTTAACCCATCCGTCCGGGGGAAGGAAGGCACTTGCGACGGTGTTACCTATGGGTTACATGATACCTATGGGCTACAGGAGGTCGTGATGAATCTTGTGGAAAAGGCGGAAAAACGCAGTCAAGTGCGAGCGGTGCTATTCTACGCGCTGGCGACGATATTGCTGCTGATGACGATCCTGGCCCTGGCGACACCCGGCGAATCCATGACCCGGCTTCTGCCCTGGCTGCTCGTAATCGGGCTGGCCGCCTTGAACCTCAGCAGCCTCCCGTTCCGCTGGAGCCGGTGTGGACCGGTATCCCGTCTCATGAATGACGAGACGACCAAGGATCACCGGCGATCAAGTTTTGCCGCCGGCTTTTGGGCAATGATCCTGTCGGCGGCGGCGACCATGGTGGTGGCGACCTTCCAACCATTGGGTGCAGCGGCCATGGGCCGAATCACGATCACCGCCGGGCTTGCCGCTGCGCTCATCGCCTTCGCCACGCTGGAGCTGCGTGCCAACCGATGAACGAGACGCTCGCCAACGATCTGAAGGCTGCGCGCGAGGCCGCCGGGTTGACCCAGGGCGGCCTCGCGGAGGCGATCGGAGTCAGCCGCAAGACGATCAACACGGTGGAGAACGGCGTCTTCCAGCCCTCCACCCTGCTCGCGCTCAAGCTGGCGCGCGCGCTGGACCGCTCGGTCGAATCGCTGTTCTGGATCGCCGAGTGACCGCGCTTATCGCAGCGCGGTCGGATCGACGCTCAGCGACGGCGGGTTGATGACTGGCGGCGCATAGGGCTTGGCGGCGGGCACCGGCTGGCTGGACAGCACCGGCGAGTTCGGGCTCCGCGGTGCGACCGCCGGATTGGCCTGGGCCGCGATGGTCAACGGCGCGGCGGTCCGCTCGACCGGCACCATCGTGCCATTGCGCCACGCGTCATAGGCGCGGAAGAAGGCGATGAAGGGCGCGTTCAGCCGATCCAGATGGGTCGCCGCGGCGACCTCGAACCCCTCGGCGGGGGCGGTGCTGATGTCGGCGAGCACCTGTTCGGCCGCGACGCAGAACGTCTTGCGCACCGGGGTGACCGAGAAGAAATTGTACAGCCGCGTCATCGCGTCGTCATAGCGGTCGCGCCAGTCGCCGCCCTTTGACTGATATTCCGCCGAATAGCGCTTTTCCGCCGCCGCCAGCGTGATCCGCTGCACGGTCAGCATGGTGTTGTAGCGCGTGACGATCTGCCCCTCGTCCGCCCCGCGACAGGCCAGCGCGGCGACGTTCAGCGCCGACCGCAGGTGCCAGATGGTCGCGGCACTGGTCAGCGAGCGGTTGGGCGTGTCGTAATTGCCGTCGGACAGCAGGATGGGGATCCGCATTCCCGGCGTGGCGCCCGGCGGCAGCGGCGCCTTGGCATATTGCGGCTGCGGCGCGGGGATCATCACCGGCGGCGGCGCGACCTTGGCCGTTTCCCGCGCGGCGCAACCCGCCAGCGACAGACCGATCGCGACACCCGATACAACACGCAAACTCGCCATGACCCTGATCCTTGGAAAACCCCGCCCCGGCTCCTGACGCACCTCATGCCGAATCAAGGTTAACACGTCGTAAGCCGTGCGACGAAACGAGACGTACGTAAGAGGGTTCGACCACGCTCTGGCTTTTCCTCCCCTGCAAGGGGAGGTGGCAGGCCGAAGGCCTGACGGAGGGGTGCCCCGCTTTGCAAGAGTACCCACTCTCACCACCGGCGACACCCCTCCACCAGCTTCGCGGGTACCCCTCCCCTTCCAGGGGAGGAATGAAGTTTAGGCCGCGCGCGCGACCAGCGCGGCGGCGGCCTCGGTCATCAGTTGCGCCAGGATATCGGCGATCGGCTCTTCCTTCGTGACCATACCGACCGACTGGCCCGCCATGACCGAGCCATGCTCGACATCGCCGTCGATCACCGCACGGCGCAGCGCCCCGGCCCAGTAATGTTCGATCTGAAGCTGTGCCTCCATCATCGCGACCTTGCCCTCGTCCAGCGACTGGGCGACTTCGCGCTGCTTGGCGGTGAACAGCTCGCCGCCCGCATTCTTGAGCGCACGGACCGGGATGACCGGCAGGCGCGGATCGATCTGCACGCTCGCTACCGCATCACGGGCCGAGGCGCGGATGAACGCCTTCTTGAAATTGGCGTGCGCGATCGATTCGGTCGCGCAGACGAAGCGCGTGCCGAGCTGCACACCCGCCGCACCCATGTCGAGATAGGCGGCGATCGCCTCGCCCCGGCCGATGCCGCCCGCGACGAAGACGGGAAGCTGAGCGGCGATCTCGGGCAGCATCTCCTGCGCCAGCACGCTGGTCGACACCGGGCCGATATGACCGCCCGCCTCCATCCCCTCGATCACGAGCGCATCGACGCCCGAGCGGATGAGCTTCTTGGCGAGGCTGAGCGCGGGGGCGAAGCAGATGACCTTGGCCCCCGTCTCCTTGATCGCCTCCAGCGCGCCCTTGGGAGGCAGGCCACCGGCCAGCACGACATGGCCGACCTGGTGACGGCCGCACACCGCGATCAGGTCGAACAGCTGCGGATGCATGGTGATCAGGTTCACGCCGAACGGGCGGCTGGTCATCGCCTTGGTCGCGGCGATCTCGGCGTCGAGCAGTTCGGGCGTCATCGCGCCGCACGCGATCACGCCGAAGCCGCCCGCATTCGACATGGCGGAGACGAGGTTGCGCTCCGACACCCAGGACATGGCGCCCGCCATGATCGCCATCTCGGCGCCCAGGAATTCGGCCCCGCGCGCCATGCGGGTGGCCAGGCGCTGTTCGCCGGTGGTGGTGATATGGGTGTCGGTCATCGCCGCTCCATGCCTTGGGCCGGGGCGGACGGCAAGATTTGGTTCACGCGAAGCCGTGATGACGCGAAGAAGAATGGGTTCGCGCAGAGGCGCGGAGGGCGCAGAGAGGTTTCCTGCGCGGCAGCACAATCCTCTCTCTAACGATCAGTGATCAAGAAGGGGAAGTGCAGCTGGATACGCCACCTCTGCGCCCTCCGCGCCTCTGCGCGAACCAACTTCCTTAAAACGCTTCGCGTCTTCGCGTCTTCGCACGAACGAAAAGCTCCTCCCCAGACCCGTCCCAGGGAGGAACCGAAAAATTACGCCGCGTCGGCGTCCAGGCCATAGGCGGTGTGCAGCACACGCACCGCCAGTTCGGTATAGTCCTCTTCGATCAGCACGCTGACCTTGATCTCCGAGGTGGTGATCGCAAGGATGTTGATGCCGCGCGCGCCCAGCGTCTGGAACATGGTCGACGCCACGCCCGCATGGCTGCGCATGCCGACGCCGACGACCGAGATCTTGGCGACGCGGGTGTCGTGGACGAGATTGCCGTAACCGATCTCGCCGCTCGCCTTTTCCAGCACGTCCAGGCTGCGCGCCAGATCGGCCGATGGCACGGTGAAGGTCACGTCCGTCGAGCCGGTCGAATGCGCGATGTTCTGGACGATCATGTCCACATTGATCCCCGCATCGGCCAGCGGCGCGAAGATCGCACCGACCGCGCCGGGGCGGTCCGGCACGGCGGTCAGGGTGATCTTGGCTTCGTTCTTGTCATGCGCGATGCCGGTGATGAGCTGGCGTTCCATATCGTCGATTTCCTCTTCGCCCACGATCAACGTGCCGCGATGTCCGTCTTCGTCCCGTGCCTCGTCGAACGAGCTGAGCACGCGAACCCGCACCTGTTCCTTCATCGCCAGACCCACCGATCGGGTCTGGAGCACCTTGGCGCCGACGCTGGCGAGTTCCAGCATCTCCTCATAGGTGACCTTCGACAGCTTGCGCGCGCGCGGCACGATGCGCGGGTCGGTCGTATAGACGCCGTCGACATCGGTATAGATGTCGCACCGCTCCGCCTTCATCGCCGCCGCGACCGCGACCGCGCTGGTGTCCGATCCGCCGCGACCCAGCGTCGTGACCCGGTTGCCCTCGGCCACGCCCTGGAAGCCGGGGATCACCGCGACCACGCCGCTGGCAAGGCTCTGGTCGAGCGCGGTCGTGTCGATCTCGCCGATCCGCGCCTTTGCGAACGCGGTGTCGGTGTGGATCGGCAACTGCCAGCCCAGCCACGAACGGGCGAGGACGCCCATCGCCTGGAGCGTGATCGCCAGCAGGCCGCTGGTGATCTGTTCGCCCGCCGAGACGACGACGTCATATTCCTGGGGATCGTAAAGCGACGAGGCCTCGCGGCAGAAACCGACCAGCCGGTCGGTCTCGCCCGCCATCGCGGAGACGACGACCGCGACCTCATGGCCCGCCTCCACCTCGCGTTTGACCCGCGCCGCCACGTTGCGGATGCGCTCGATTCCGGCCATCGAGGTGCCGCCGAACTTCATCACGATACGGGCCATGCGGTTTTTGCCAATCTCCTTGGGGTAAAACGGCGGTCCTGATAGGTAGCCCCCATGACGAACGCAAGCCATTTGAACGATTCTACCATTATTGGGGCCGAAGCCGCACATTTCGGAAAGATGGCCGCCGAATGGTGGGACCCCAAGGGATCGAGCGCGATGCTGCACCGGCTGAACCCGCCCCGGCTGCGCTATATTCGCGAGCAGATCGACCTGCACTGGGATGCGGACGGCCAGGGATTCACCCCGCTGAAGGGCAAGCGCGCGCTGGATGTCGGGTGCGGCGCGGGGTTGCTCTGCGAACCGCTGGCCCGGCTGGGGGCGGAGGTGACGGGGCTCGACGCCGCGCCGGAGAATGTCGCGGTCGCCGCCGCCCATGCCGCCCAGTCGGGGCTGGAGATCCATTACCGCGCGGGCAGCGTCGAGGGACTGGCGGGCGAGACGTTCGACCTCGTCACCTCGCTGGAGGTGATCGAGCATGTCGCCGATCCGGCGCGATTCGTGCGCGGGCTGGCGGATGCGCTGGCGCCGGGCGGGCTGATGATCCTGTCGACGCCCAACCGCACCCCGCTGTCCAAGCTGGCGCTGATCACGCTGGCCGAGGGGATGGGCAAGATTCCCAAGGGCACGCATGACTGGTCGAAGTTCCTGACGCCCGAAGAACTGTCGGCGCTGCTGACCGAGGCCGGGCTGACCGTGCGCGACGTGCGGGGCCTGAGCTTCTCGGCCACCAAGGGGTTCATGGTCAGCGACTCGACCGCGCTCGATTATTTCGTCACCGCGACTCGGTAGGCCTGACGGAGGGGTGTCACCCCTCTCGATAGCGGGACACCCCTCCGCCAGCTTCGTGTTCGAGCGAGATTGTGCCCCCGGCACAATCTTCGTCTGCCGGGGGCAGACAAAAGCTCGAACACCCCCTCCCCTTGCAGGGGAGGAATGATTCGGACCTTTTCGAATGTCGAGACTTCTTACCAATCGCCCCGCCACCTCGGGCCATCACCGCCTCCTGATCCTGCTCGCCGTCGCGGTCCTCGCCCGCGTGGCAACCTTCGGCAATCCGGTGGTCCATGTGGACGAGGAGTTCTATTTCTTCACCGGCCATTCGATGTGGCAGGGTGCATGGCCCTTCGTCGATGTGTGGGACCGCAAGCCGATCGGGCTGTTCCTGCTCTATGCCGTGCCTGCCGCGTTCGGTTTTCCGGCGGGCATCTGGGCCTATCAGGCGATGGCGCTGGCCAGCGTGGTGGCGACCGGACGGCTGATCGCGCGAATGGCGCAACGGCTGGACTGGGGCGCGGGCGCGACGGCGGCGGGGATCGCATACATCCTGTGGCTGAACCTGCTCGGCGGACAGGGCGGGCAGGCGCCGGTCTTCTACAATCTGCTGATGATGGGTGCCGCCTGGGCGATCCTCGAATCGGATCGGCTACGACGGCGCAGCATGGGGCTGGTCGCGATGGCGCTGGTCGGCATCGTCCTCCAGATCAAATATTCTGCGGTGTTCGAGGGGGTGGTGTTCGGCCTCTGGCTGCTCGCTTCCGAATGGCGGCGGAGTCGTTCGCCGGTCGCCCTTATCCTGTACGGCGCGGCGCTGGTCGCGGTGTCGCTGCTCCCCACCCTGTTGGCGGCGGGAGTCTATGCGGCGATCGGACAGTGGGACGCCTTTCTCTACGCCAATTTCCTCTCGATCTTCCACCGCAACCCCGATCCGCTGGCCGAGCTGGCGGGCAATCTGGGGCAGATGGTCCTGATCCTCTCGCCGATCGTCACGCTGGCGGTGCTGGGATTGAAGCGGACATGGCGGGCGGATGCTGAAAAGACCTTCCTTGCCATCTGGCTGGGCGCGGGCGTGGTTGGCGTGTTGCTGTTCCGGCCGTGGTTCGACCATTATGGCCTGCCGATCCTGCTCCCCGCCTGCACCGCCGCCGCCGCGATATTGGGGAGTCGGGACTGGCGGCGGCGCTATACCCCGGCGCTGCTGATCACCGTCGCGCTGGCGGGGCAGATCGTGCTGCTGAGCCTGCGCCATGAGCGCGGCGACGCGACCGAGTTCGCCGCCCTGTCCCAGGCGGTCGGCACGGGGCCGGGCTGTCTCTACGTCTATTCGGGCAGCACCATGCTCTATGTCGCGACCCGGCGCTGCGCCCTGTCGCGCTATATCGTCCCCGCGCATCTCAGCCGCGCCCGCGAAGCCGGCGCGACCGGCGTCGACCAGGATAGCGAGATCGCCCGCATCCTGTCGCAACACCCGGCCGTGGTGGTGATGCGCCCGCCCTATAATGGCGAGCGTCCCGCCGCCCATGCCCGCGTGCTGGCGGCGATGGCCGATGGCTATCGGCTGACCGCGAAACTGCCGATGGGCAATGAGACGATCAGCGTCTATAAATCCACGCGATGAAACGCCTTCTCGCCTCGATCCATGACGTATCCCCCCGGTTCGAGGGGGCGGTCGATGCGCTGTTCGACCGGCTGTCGGGCCATCTCGGCGGCCCTCGCCTGGCCATGCTGGTCATCCCCGACCATTGGAACAGCGCACCGATCGCGCCGGGCACGCCCTTTGCCACCCGGCTGCGCGACTGGGCGGACATGGGGATCGAGATGTTCGTCCATGGCTGGTCGCACAAGGACGACATGGTCCACACCGACCAGAAGACCGCGTTGAAGGCCCGGCACATGACCGCGGGCGAAGGCGAATTCGTCGGCCTGGACCGCGCCGAAGCCTTACGCCGGATGCGCCGGGGCACCGCGCTGATCGAGGACATTATCGGCCGCCGGGCGACGGGCTTCATCGCGCCCGCCTGGCTGTATTCGGACGAAGCGCGGCTGGCCTTGGGCGATGCGGGGTTCGGGCTGGCGGAGGATCATTTCCGCGTCTGGACCCCGACCGACGGCAGGATCATCGCGCGCGGCCCCGTCGTCACCTGGGCCAGCCGCTCGCGTGGGCGCCAGTTGAGTTCGCTCGCCGCCGCCGCCGTGCTGCGTCACGGCCTGCGTCCGACCCCGGTCGCGCGGGTTGCGGTGCATCCCGGCGACAATGGCGTGCCCGCGCTGCTCGACAGCATCGACAAGACCTATTCGCGGCTGGCGAAGACCCATATCCCGTCGCGCTACGCGGACCTGCTCGCCGCCTGATCAGCGCGCGCCCAGCGTGTGGAGGTAGCGATGCCGTGCCTCCGATCCGCGCGGATACCGGGCGAGCTGCTCGATCTCATCTCGGGTGAGCGCAAACTTGCGATAGCCTTTGCGACCCAGGCATTGTTCGACATCCGCGACCTGAATCCCGTGAAGCAGTCTCTTCTGTCGATCGGGCTTCACCCGCTGCACCGAATCGATCCATGCACCAATGTCGGGCGCACCCGGCATGTTCAGGCCATTATCGGCCGTCTCGAACCCCCTGATGAACCGCTTGGCCGGTTCGTCCTGCGACACGTCCCGAAAATAGCCCTGCTTCGCACACGCGATCGAGTCGGCACGATACTGGTCGAAACCGACGCCGGGCTTGCCCCAGCTTTCGACAGCTCCGCGTGGTGCGGCCGGGGCCGGGGCGGCGGCCCCCAGTAAAAGCAGGGCCAGTCCGACCCGCGTCATGATGCGACCACCGAACGGGCGGCCAGTTGGTGGAGATACCGGTGCCGCGCCTCGGATCCACCCGGATAACGCTTCAGCATTTTGACCTCGGCGGCCGACAGGCGGAAGCGGCTATAGCCCCTGGCCGTCAAGCATTGTTCGACATCACCGACCTGGATCGCATGCAGGAGCCGCTTCTGCCGATCGGGCTGGGTCCGCAATATCGCATCGATCCAGCTTCCAGCGGTCCCACCGCCATTCAGCGCGTTATCGGCAGCCCCAAAACCGGCGATGAAACGCTTGGCGGGTTCGTCCTGCGATACGTCACGGAAATACCCGCTCCTGGCGCATTCCACCGAGTCGGCGCGATACTGGTCGAAACTGACGCCGGGCTTGCCCCAGCTTTCGATCGGAGGACGGTCGGCGGCGCGGGCCGTGCCCGATGCCGCCAGAATGATGCCGATCACGACCGCCACGCCACGACTCATCGACCGTCTCCCATGACATTTTTGTCATGATGACAGACTCTCGAGTGTCGGCAAAGGTCCGCTTCGGCTTTACGCCGCGTCGCGCTGGCGTTCGCCCTCGTTCAGCAGCGTTTGGTAGCGCGCGATCAGGGCCTCGGCATGGTCGCGATCGCTGAACACCTTGCCCGCCGCGACCCGCGCGGCATGGCGCAGGACACGCTGGTCGCGCGACAGCAACCGCTCGATCGCCTGGGCACAGGCCGCACCGTCGCGGGCGCGGAAGGTCTCGGCGAACAGCGGATGGGCGACCTCGGCACACCCGCCATAATCGGGCACGACCAGCGGCAGGCCCGAGGCCAAAGCCTCCGAGGCGACTAGCCCGAACGTCTCGGTTTCGCACCCGTGCACCAGCGCGTCGCAGCTTGCCATGATCCGGGCCAGGCGCGGCCGGTCATAGACCGGGCGGAACAGGCGGATATGCGGGCTGCCCGCGATCCGCTTCTCCAGCGTCCGGCTGGCAACGCCGCCGCCGATCAGGACCAGGCCGACCGGCCGGGTCGAGGCCACGCGCTCGACCGCGTCGATGACCATCGGCCAGCGCTTTTCGGGGTGATGCCGCCCCAGGCCCAGCAGCAGATGCGCGTCCTCGGGCAGCGCGCACTGCGCCAGCAATGCCGCCCGCAGCCGGTCGTCGCGGTGGTCGGGCGAGAAGAAGTGCCGCTCGATGCCCAGCGGAATGCCCTCGTCCACCCGCACGCCGCGCTTGCCCAGGCGCTTGACCAGCGCCGGGCCGTTGGACAGCACCAGGTCGTAATGGTCGAGGAAGCGGTTCATGTAGCGGCTGTACCAGCTGAACCAGTCCTCCACCCGCTCCTGCGCGACCAGCCCGTCGAGCCAGCGGACCGGATAGGTGCCGACATTGTCGTTGTGCATGAAGAAGACCTTCTTCGCACGCCCCTGCCAACTGGCGACGAACCAGGCGGGCTTGGCGGGCGAGGACACTTCGACGATGTCGGGATCCAGCTCGTCGAGCAGGCGACAGACGGGCGCGCCGTCCCAGAACATGCCGTAATTGGTGTCCAGGATCAGGCGCGGCGCCTTGATATAGATGATCTTGCCGCCGCCGGGGCGCTCCTCGACCACGTCCTCGGTGCCGGGGGCGAGCACGATCAGCTCATGGCCCATCTCCGCCAGGATCGACATCTTGCGGTCGATATAGGTTCGCACGCCCCCGCCGGTGGGGGAGTAGAACTCGTTGACGTCGACGATGCGCATCGCCTGTCCTTACTCTACCGGGCCGAAACCGCCCAGCCCCCGCAGATACTGGGCCCGGATCGTCGTCGTCGCCACGCCATTGGGCACGTCGATCAGCGCGGAGGCGAGCGGCGGCTTGCGACGGCCCAGCTTGGTGTTGGCCGGAAAGCCCGCGCCATCGCTCCAGAAGTTGAACTTGTTCTTGCCGTCGCGGTCATGGGTGAAGAGCAGCGCATAGCGGCCGGGGTGCGGCACGCGGATGCACATCTCGACCCGACCGCCGCCCGCCGGGGTCGGCATCTGGACGCGGCGGAACGTCTTGCCCGCACGGACCAGCACGCCGTCGTCCTGGAGGAAATCCTCGTCATTGGCCGGATAGAGTTCCAGCTTCAGATTGCCCTTGCGATCCTTCAGCCCCTCGATCCGGGCCAGGATGGCGGGACCGCCGCCGGTGCAGGCCGCCGCATCGCTGCCCAATATCTGTGCGCCCGCCGCCTGGGGAATCGCCGCCAGTGCCGCCGCCGCTACCGTCACCATCTTCATCACGCGAATCATGCGCGTACCTTCCGAACCAGGGCCGCGAGACCGAATCCGGCGATCAACACGACATGCACCAACAGGGTCAGTGCCGCGGTGAACGCGATCAGCTCGCTCAGTTCCTGATCCTGCCCGATCAACAGGATCGCGAAATTGGCGAAAAGAAGGTCCTTGTTGGGCACCAGCGGCAGGCGCGAGACCAGCAGCCGCGCCGCCGACAGGAACAGCCACATGCCCAGCGACACGCTCGGCATCCCGTAATGCCACGCCAGCGCCACCAGCAGCGAGTTGGCGATCAGGCGGATGCAGTGGACCATGAAGACCCACCAGAGCGTCTTGCGGTCGAGCGAGAAGACCCGCCGCGAGAAGATGATGAAGGGCAGCGAGGTCGCCATGACGATCGCGATCGATCCCCAGACCAGCCGCAACTGTTCGGGCGTCAGCAGCTCGCGCCCGACCGGCAGAGCCAGGCCGATCATCAGCAGGGTGATCGCATTGCCCGCGATCGCCGAGAGAATGCCGACGTCCTTGACCGCGCCGAAGGGCGCCGCGACCATCTTCGCATGGGCGCGCGCCCAGGCGTAGAAATAGGCCTCGCCCGAATAGCTGAACGCCACTTCGTTGGCGATCCGCTTGCGGATCAGCGCGGCCATGCCGCTGATCGGGATGCCCCACAACCGCCGGAAGATGATGTAGTCGCCGATCGGCAACGCCATGTAGAGCCCGACAAAGACGATATAGAATAGCGGGTTGCCGGGCACCGAATGGCTCAGCCCGACCAGTCCGCGGCCGAGCAGCTCATGCCCCAGCCCCACGATCATGGCGAGCGTCAGCGCGCCGCCGATGATGGCGGGCAGGCGGTTCTTGACCGTCTTCAACGGCTCCAGCGCAGCCATGTCGCGCGCCACCGGGCCACTCTCACCGCCCGCTCCGGGAGCCAGGCCGCCAGGCAATGCCTGTTGCGGGGTCATGGGATCATCTCGTTCATTCTGCACGTTAGGGAGATTCCTCGGCGGCGTTCGCCGGTGGCGCCCGCTAACCTCAACACTGCTTTCTCGCACCTGAATAAGAATTCATCTCTGTCGTGCGATTGTGTCCACCTTAGGGCTGATACTGACATAATTCCGCGACAAGCTCCGATTAGCCCTCGTGCCGATCCTTTCCGCCAGCCCTTCGGAGCCTATGCCCGCCGATCACATCCTGACCTATGCGCTCGCGATGCGGGGCGGCGTGGAAGCGGCGCTGGGCCGCATGCTGCAGGGCTGGCTCGAACAGGGCCGCCGCGTCACCCTGGTACTGGGCGACGATGACGGGCAGTTTCAGGGCGGCGTGCCGCACGGCGTGGACATGGTGACGCTGGGCCATCAGCGCTATGGCGGGCTGTGCACCGCGCTGCCCGGCTTGATCGAGCAGGCGCGGCCCGACGTCATCTTCTGTCCGGGCAATCACTATACCGCCATGGCCGCCTGGACGCGCCTGCGCCTCGCCGGCGCCTGCCCGCCGATCGTCGCCAAGATGTCGAACGCGGTCGATCGCGGCGACCAGGCGGGTTGGATGGCCTGGGGCCAGCGGCAATGGCTGGCGGGGCATCGCCACTTCCTGGACGCGCTGGTCGCGATGACCCCCGCGACCGCGCGCGAGGCGCAAGGGGCGACCGGGCTGTCGGTCGCGGTGATCCCCAATCCGCCCAGCGTGCTGCCCGGTTTCGCGTCCAATCGACCGCCGGTGGCGAGCCGCCGCATCCTGGGCGTCGGGCGGCTGGAGCCGCAGAAGCGCTGGGACCGGCTGATCACCGCGATGACCCATTTGCCCGAGGATATCGGGCTGACCATCCTGGGCGAGGGTAGCCTGCGTCCCGCGCTGACCGCGCAGATCGAGATATTGGGGCTGTCGCACCGTGTCTCGCTCCCCGGCCACAGCGCCGATGCGCCCGGCGCGATGGCCGCCGCGCCGGTGGTCGCGCTCGCCTCCGACTATGAAGGCGTGCCCGGCGTCCTGCGCGAGGCGCTGGCGGTGGGGACCCCGGTCGTCACCACCGATTCGAGCCCGGCGGTGTATGAGATCGTGACCGATCCGACGCTTGGCACCATCGTCCCGCGTCAAGACGTGCACGCGCTGGCGGCGGCGCTGCGCCATTGGCTCGATCCCGTCGCGCCGCGCCCCGATCCCGTGCCGCAGCCGGGACAGGATTCGGCCGAGCGTTATCTGGCGCTGTTCGATTCGATCGTCGCGGCGCGCGGGCGGCAGGCGCCGATCTGGTCCGAGCCTGAGCGGATGCCGTCAGCCGAGATCGGCTTGGGCGCGCGTGCCGTCGCCGTCGCGCGCCGCCTCGCGCTCCGACCGGCGCTTTAGCGCGGTCTTGACCATCGCGGTCATCGGATCGGCGAGCGCCAGACCCAATATGCCGAACAGCGCACTCGCCATGATCTGGGTCGACAGGGTCAGCGCCGGCGGCATGTCGACGGTGCGCTTGGCGACCATCGGCACGACGACATAGCCGTCGAAGGTCTGCACCAGCAGATAGGTGCCGATCGCCCAGAAGCCCGTATCCTGCCCGGCCGAAAAGCCGACCGCGATCATCAGCGTGCCGGTGATGATCGCCCCGATATTGGGGATGAAGGCCAGGATGCCCGCGATGATGCCCAGCAACATCGCCATCGGCACGCCGCCGATCATCAGAGCGATACCGATCAGCACCCCCTCCACCGCCATGCCGAGCAACCGCCCGGCGAGCAGACGGCGCAGCGTACACATGACGCGGCCTTGCGTGACCGCGAATTCGGCGCGCGCGGAACGCGGCACCACCCATTGCAGGCCACGCGCATAGCCTTCCGGATCCATCGCCAGGAACAGGCCGATGACGAGGATCATGACCATCGTCGTGACCGCCCCCACCGCCGTACCGACCCAGGAGGTGAGCTTGCCGATCGAACCGACCGACTGTTTCAACAGGCCGTTGATGTCCGAGGTGCCCGGCATGACGCCGTGCGACGACAGCCAGCCGGTGACCTTGCCCGCCTGCGCCTCCAGCGTCGAGCGAAGCTGCGTCACCTGTTGCGCCATCTCGACGCCGGTCAGGTAGAAGGTGCCGAGCAGGAAGGCGACCACCGCCAGCACGACGATCAGCAAACGCCAGCCGCGCCCGATCGGCAGCACCCGGCCGAGCAGCCGCACGCCGCCGTCAAGCAGCGTGGCGAAGACCAGCCCGGCAAAGATCACCAGCAGCGGCTGGACCAGCAGCACCGCCACCGCCATGGCCGCGATCAGCCCCAGCCAGATCGCGGCGCGCGTCAGCTCCCGCCGGACGAACCCCTCGCGAAACTCGATCGGCGCGGGATCGTCGGTTAGCGGGCGCTGCTCGCTCATGATCCGGGCTTTACGGTCGTCGGATGGAGCGAGGTGCCCGCCCGGCCGGAGCGCAGCGAACCCCACCAGGTCAGCGGGTTCAGCGTCGCGTCGCCGTCCAGGCTGAAGGTCACGAATTCGGCGCGACCGCCCAGATTCTCATAGGGAACCGCACCGCCCAGGCCCAGCTCGGCCAGCGAGAAGCGGCTGTCGGCCGAACGATCGCGATTGTCGCCCATCAGGAAGACATGGTCGGCCGGAATGGTGATCGGCCCGTAATTGTCGCCGGGGCTCCAGCCCAGCTCGACCGTGTCGTACCGCCGGTTGTTGGGCAAAGTCTCGGTCACGATCGGCAGGTGGCAGACCCATTGTCCGCTCGCCAGGCGGATCTTCGCCTGGTCGCCATAGTCGGACGCCTTGCACGGGCTGTTCGTGTCGACGGGAATGTCGATGTAATGGAGCGGTCCCCGCTCGACCGGCTTGCCGTTCAGGATGACGACGCCGTCGCGCACCTCCAGCCGGTCGCCCGGCAGGCCGATGACCCGCTTGATATAGTCGTTATGCGTGCCCGGCGGGGTCACGATCACCACGTCGCCACGGGTTGGCAGCGAGCCGAACAGGCGGCCGTGAATGAACGGCAGCTGATAGCTCCAGCTATCCTCCGGCTGGCGCAGGACCACCGACTTGAAGATCGCGATCGGGTTCGGGATGGTCGGCGAGACATAGGACCAGCCATAGGCGAACTTGCTCACCACCAGCCGGTCGCCGACCTGAAGGCCCGGCAGCATCGATTCGGACGGGATGTAGAAGGGCTTGGCGATGAAGCTGTGGAAACCCAGCACGATCAGCAGCAGCCAGAACAGCCCCTTGACCTCGGACCACCAGTCGGTGCCCTTCTTCTTGGCGGCAGGTGGCGGAGGCGGCGCGGTCACCGATGGGTCGGCCGCCGGCCGTTCGGCGGGCGAGCCCGGATTCGTGTCCAACACCGCGTCCTTCATGCGGAAACTTCCGGTCGTGCCTCGATCACGACAAAGGCCTGCGCCCAGGGGTGATCGTCGGTCATGGTCAAGTGAATATGGGCGACGTGGCCCGGCGGGGTCATCGCGTCAAGCCGTTCGCGCGCGCCGCCGGTCAAAGACAGCGTCGGCGCGCCGCCGGGAAGGTTTACCACGCCGATGTCGCGCATGAACACGCCCTGCGCGAAACCGGTGCCGACCGCCTTGGAAAAGGCCTCCTTGGCGGCGAAGCGCTTGGCATAGGTGCCCGCGCGGGTGAAGGGGCGTTTGGCCGCCTTGGCCTGCTCGATATCGGTGAAGCAGCGCGCCTCGAACCGGCCGCCATGCCGATCGAGCGCCGTCTGGATGCGCTCGATATTGCAGAGGTCGGAGCCCAGACCGATGATCATGCGATCCTCCCCGATACGGGGAGGGGGACCGTCGCGAAGCGATGGTGGAGGGGGCTCTCCACCACGCGGGTCATCTGGGGCGCTCCCCCTCCACCAGCCTGCGGCTGGTCCCCCTCCCCGTGCCGGGGAGGATTCACCGCGCCAGGTCCATCGCGGCGCGCATCTTGCGCACCACTTCGGGCAGGCCGACGAACACCGCATCGGCGATCAGGAAATGTCCGATGTTCAGCTCGCGCACCTGCGGGATCGCCGCGATGGGCGTGACATTGTCATAGGTCAGGCCGTGGCCCGCATGAACCTCGATCCCGTTCTTTGCCGCCAGCGCCGCCGCGTCGGAGAGGCGGCGCAGTTCGTCGGTGCGCGCCTCGCCGTCCAGTTCGGCATAGCGGCCGGTGTGCAGCTCGACCACCGGCACGCGCAAGGACAGCGCCGCCTCGATCTGGCGGGGATCGGGTTCGATGAACAACGAGACGCGGATGCCCGCCTCGCCCAGCTTGGCCACCATGGGCGCCAGCCATTCGCGCTGCCCGGCAGCGTCCAGCCCGCCCTCGGTCGTGCGCTCCTCGCGCTTTTCGGGGACGATGCAGGCGGCGTGGGGACGATGCTTCAGCGCGATGGCCAGCATCTCCTCGGTCGCCGCCATCTCCAGGTTGAGCGGCACGATCAGCTCGGCGGACAGCCGCGCGATGTCATCGTCGGTGATGTGCCGCCGATCTTCGCGAAGATGCGCGGTGATACCGTCCGCCCCCGCCTGCGCCGCGACCAGCGCCGCCTGGACCGGATCGGGATAGCCCGCGCCGCGCGCATTCCGCACGGTCGCGACATGGTCGATATTGACGCCCAGGCGCAAATGCTCGGTCATGCCGCCGCGCGGCTCCCCGGCTTGATCGCAGGGATGGCCGCCAACTCGGGGGGCAGATCGTCGGGGCTGTAGCTCGGCACGTCGAGCCGGATCAGCGGGAAGAACGGCACGCCCAGATCGGCCGCCCCGTTCGAGCGATCGACCAGCGAGGCGGCGGCGATCGTCTCGCCGCCCTCGCGCGCGATGGCGGCGATCGCCTCGCGGCTCGACAGGCCGGTCGTGACCACGTCTTCCATCATCAGCACCTTCTGCCCCTGCTCCAGCCGGAAGCCGCGGCGCAGGTGGAAGGTTCCCTCGGGCCGCTCCAGGAACATGCCCGGCACGCCCAGCGCACGCGCCATCTCGTGGCCGACGATGACGCCACCCATGGCAGGGGCGACGACGGCGCTGATCTGGTCGCGGATGTCCGCCGGAATCTTGGCGGCGACCGCCTCGCACAGCCGGGCGGCGCGCGCCGGGTCCATCAGGACGCGCGCGCATTGCAGATAGCGAGGGCTGCGGAGCCCTGAGGAGAGGATGAAATGCCCTTCGAGCAGCGCCTCGGCGGCGCGGAACTCGGCGAGGACGTCTTCATCGGTCATGGGGCAACTCCGGCATCGGTCAGATGACCCGGCCTCATAGGATCGCCCCAGCGTCGGCGCAATCTGGCATGTTGCGCTCTAGGGTTGAGGGGGCGAAGACCCGTGCTATAGTCCGCCTAACAAAAACGACATGACGCCCCGCCCCAAGACCGTCGGACGACCGATGGACGGGCGAGGGAGATGGGAGACGAGAGCGGGATGAGCGAGGTCAAGCGCATGTCCGGACCCCGGAGGATGAGGATGCCGAAACGGATGAAGGCGCTGGCGATCGCCGCCGGGCTGGGCTGCGCCGCGCTGTCGGGAGCAGCCTTCGCGACTCCGACCGCTGCCCCGGCCCCCGCGCCGCAAACCGCCGCCGAACCGGCGGGGGTGTCCAACACCGCCCCGACCACCACCGCCGCCCCGGCGACCGCTGCACCCACCAGCCCGCTGCTGGCGCAGGACGGTGCCCCCGCGATCACCATCAATCCCAAGGTCGGCCTGCCGATCAGCGGCAAGATCGGGCTCCAGCCACAGGTGACGAAGAACGGCGAGTTCGCGCACTGGATGCACAACGACGTACTGATGCCGGTCATCACCATCATCTGCGTCCTCGTCCTCCTGCTGCTCGCCTGGGTGGTGTTCCGCTTCAACCGCCGCGCCAATCCGGTCGCGTCGAAGACCAGCCACAACACCTTCGTCGAAGTGCTGTGGACGCTGGGCCCGGTGGTCGTGCTGGTCGCCATCGCCATTCCGTCGATCGGCCTGCTCCAGGCGCAGTTCAAGCCCGCGCCCGCCGGGGCCGTGACGCTGAAGGCGATCGGCAACCAGTGGTACTGGACCTATCAATATCCGGATCATGGCGGGATCGAGATCACCGCCAACATGCTGAAGGAAAAGGACCAGGTGTCGCCCGGTGAGCGCGCTCGCACCGATGTCGACGGTCCGCGCCTGCTGGCGGTGGACAATCGCATCGTCCTGCCGGTCGGCGTGCCGATCCGCCTGATCACCACCTCGAACGACGTCATCCACAGCTGGGCGATCCCGGCCTTCTGGATGAAGCTGGACGCGGTGCCCGGCCGGTTGAACGAGACGAGCTTCACCATCGAGAAGCCCGGCCTGTATTTTGGCCAGTGTTCCGAGCTGTGCGGCGCACGCCATGCCTTCATGCCGATCGCGGTGCAGGCGGTATCCCCGGCGCAGTTCGCCGCCTGGGTCGCGGCCAAGGGCGGCAAGATGCCGGGTTCGGCGGCCCCCTCCTCCTCGGTCATCCCGCAGCCGGGCGCCGAAGGATCGGCCGCCGAGGCGACCCAGGCCAATGCCGCCGAGGCGGTGACGGGTCCGGCGGACAACGCCTCGACGCCCGCCCAGTCTCCCACCTCCGCGCAGGGTGCCACCGCCAATCCGGCCGGCCCCGGCAACGCTGGACAATAAGCCATGACCGACACCGCACTTCACCCCGGATCGGCTTTTGTCGGTCATGACGATCACCATCATGCGCATCATGACGCCGATCACAAACCCGGCTTCTTCGCGCGCTGGTTCCTGTCGACCAACCACAAGGACATCGGCACCCTCTATCTGATCTTCGCGATCGTGGCGGGCATCATCGGCGGCGGCATCTCCGGCCTGATGCGCGCCGAGCTGCGCGAGCCCGGCATCCAGTATCTGGGCCTGTGGGCCGGGATGCTGCATGGCGGTGCGCAGAGCCTCGACCAGTCGCTGCACCTGTGGAACGTGCTGATCACCGCGCACGGGCTGATCATGGTGTTCTTCATGGTCATGCCCGCGATGATCGGCGGGTTCGGCAACTGGTTCGTGCCGATCATGATCGGCGCGCCGGACATGGCGTTCCCGCGCATGAACAACGTGTCCTTCTGGCTGCTGATCCCGGCCTTCACGCTGCTGCTCGCCTCGCCCTTCTTTGGGTCGGGTGCGGGCGTCGGCTGGACCGCCTATGCCCCGCTATCCACCTTCGGCGAGCCGGGGCCGTCGGTCGACATGGCGATCCTGTCGCTCCACCTGGCGGGCGCTTCGTCGATCCTGGGCGCGATCAACTTCATCACCACCATCTTCAACATGCGCGCGCCGGGCATGACCCTGCACAAGATGCCGCTGTTCGTCTGGTCGGTGCTGGTCACCGCCTTCCTCCTGCTGCTCTCGCTGCCGGTGCTGGCCGCCGCGATCACCATGTTGCTGACCGATCGCAACTTCGGCACGACCTTCTTCGACCCCGCCGGGGGCGGCGATCCGATCCTGTACCAGCATCTGTTCTGGTTCTTCGGCCATCCCGAAGTGTACATCATGATCCTGCCGGGCTTCGGCATCGTCAGCCAGATCATCGCGACGTTCAGCCGCAAGCCGGTCTTCGGCTATCTCGGTATGGCCTATGCCATGGTCGCGATCGGCGTGGTCGGCTTCGTCGTCTGGGCGCACCACATGTTCGCCACCGGCCTGTCGGTGAACACCAAGATGTACTTCACCGCCGCGACGATGATCATCGCGGTGCCCACAGGCATCAAGATCTTCTCGTGGATCGCGACGATGTGGGGCGGCTCGCTGTCGTTCAAGACGCCGATGGTCTGGGCGATCGGTTTCATCTTCATGTTCACCGTGGGCGGCGTGACCGGCGTCGTGCTCGCGAACGGCGGCATCGACGACTATATGCACGACACCTATTATGTCGTAGCGCACTTCCACTACGTCCTGTCGCTGGGCGCGGTGTTCGCGCTGTTCGCGGGCTTTTATTACTGGTTCCCCAAGATGTCGGGGAAGATGTACAGCGAGCTGCTCGGCCAGCTGCATTTCTGGGTGTTCTTCGTTGGCGTGAACCTGTTGTTCTTCCCGATGCACTTCCTGGGCCTGCAGGGGATGCCGCGCCGCTATCCCGATTATCCCGACGCCTTCGAGATGTGGAACCGCGTCGCGACCCATGGCTATGAGATCATGGCGCTGGGCATGGTGTTCTTCTTCGTCAACCTCATCTGGTCGCTGGTCGCGGGCAAGCCCGCCGGCGACAATCCGTGGGGCGAAGGCGCGACGACGCTGGAATGGACGCTGTCCAGCCCGCCGCCCTATCACCAGTTCGAGACGCTGCCGCGGATCGACTGATCGTCCTCCATCATGCGACACAGGGCCCCGAGACCAGGTTCCGGGGCCCTTTTTCGTGGCCCCCTCCCCAACGTTACAATATAACATATTGAACTTGAGCAATTTCCCGATCGTCGTCGATCGGAAAAACTGAACGCCGCATCCCTCTGGCACGGACTTCCTACGGACCCATATGGACGCCGCGACCGTTCGGTTGCGCCACCGTTTTCCACAGGAGCTTCCATGCCCACTCCCGCCAAGGGTTATGCCGCGCAGTCGGCCGAGACCCCGCTTGCTCCCTATTCGTTTGAGCGTCGCGACTGCCAGCCCGACGATGTCGCGATCGACATCCTGTATTGCGGCGTCTGCCACTCCGACCTTCACACCGCGCGCGGCGAGTGGGAAGGTACGCTTTATCCTTGCGTACCGGGCCACGAGATCGTCGGCCGCGTGACCGAGGTCGGCGGCGAGGTCACCAAGTACAAGGTCGGCGATCTGGTCGGCGTCGGCTGCATGGTCGACAGCTGCGGCCACTGCCCGTCCTGCCATGACGGCGAAGAGCAATATTGCGAGACGACCGGTTTCGTCGGCACCTATAACGGCCCCGACCCCGTGCTGGGCGGCCATACGCTGGGCGGCTATTCCGACCATATCGTGGTCAAGGAAGACTTCGTCCTGAAGATCAACCATGACGAGGCCGATCTGGCCGCCGTCGCGCCGCTGCTGTGCGCCGGGATCACCACCTATTCGCCGCTTCACCACTGGATGGTCGGGCCGGGCCAGAAGGTCGGCATCGTGGGGCTGGGCGGCCTGGGCCATATGGGCGTGAAGATCGCCGCCGCGATGGGGGCCGAGGTCTATGTCTTCTCGACCTCGCCGAACAAGGCCGAGGATGCCAAGCGACTCGGCGCGAAGGAACTGATCGTGTCGAAGGACGCCGATCAGATGGCCGAGCACGCCAACAGCTTCGACTTCATCCTGAACACGGTCGCCGCGCCGCATGACCTGGATGCGTTCATGATGCTGCTGAAGCGCGACGGCACGATGACGCTGGTCGGCGTGCCCGATTCGCCGCACCCGTCGCCCTCGGTCGCCAATCTGGTCTTCCGCCGCCGTTCGCTGGCGGGCTCGCTGATCGGCGGCATCGCCGAGACGCAGGAAATGCTGGACTTCTGCCACCAGCACGGCCTGACCGCCGATATCGAGATGATCGCGATGGACGAGGTCAACACGGCCTATGACCGGATGCAGAAGAGCGATGTGAAGTATCGCTTCGTCATCGACATGGCGACGTTGAAGCAAGGCTGAAGCTGCTGAGTCCCACGCGCCTCCCGCTTGCGAGTTTCAGGTCGGTCATGCCCCCGGCATGACCTAAACGATGCGGGGGCATCGTTTACCTGAAACTGGGATGGGGGAGGGAATGCCACGGGCGATAGTCTCGGTGAGACACCCTGCCCTCCCCCCAGCCCCCTCCCGTTTACGGGAGGGGGTGCGCGTGTGGCGGCCGGTGTGCTTCTACTTCACCCACTTCGATTGCCCCACCTTTCCGCACGGCCTATATGCCGGACATCCATGTCCAGCATTCCCTCATCCGTCTTCGTTCCCGCCGACTGGCGCGACTTTCTGGCGCTCACCAAGCCGCGGGTGATGACGCTGGTGGTGTTTACCGGCCTGTGCGGGATGCTGGCCGCCCCGGTGGGGGTCGATCCGGTCATCGGTTTCACCGCGATCCTGTGCATCGCGCTGGGCGCAGGTGCCGCGGGGGCGCTGAACCAGTGGTATGAGGCGGATATCGACGCGCTGATGCGCCGCACCGCCAAGCGGCCGCTGCCGGCGGGCCGGATGAGCCGCGAATCGGCGCTGCATTTCGGCGTGGGCCTCGCCTGTTTCTCGGTCCTGCTGATGGGATTGGCGGTGAATTATGTCGCCGCGGGCATCCTGACGATTTCGATCCTGTTTTATGTCTTGGTCTACACCGTCTGGCTGAAGCGGCGGACACCGCAGAACATCGTCATCGGCGGCGCGGCAGGGGCGTTTCCGCCGCTGATCGGCTGGGCGGCGGCGACGGGTGAGGTCGCCCTGCTGCCCTTGCTGCTGTTCAGCCTCGTCTTTCTGTGGACGCCGCCGCATTTCTGGGCGCTCGCACTGTTCGTGAAGACCGATTACGCCAATGCGGGCGTGCCGATGCTGCCCGTAGTCGCGGGCGAGCGGATGACGCGCACGCAGATCGGGCTCTACACCATTCCGATGGCGATCGCCGCCGTCGCGCCCTGGCCGCTGGGGCTGACCGGCGCGATCTACGGCATCATCGCCACCGCCGGGACCGCGTTGTTCGCCGCCTATGCCGCCATCGTTGCGTTCCGCCACACCCAGGCGGACGACGCGATGAAGCCCGAGAAACGGTTATTCAAATACTCGATTCTCTATCTTTTCCTTCTCTTTGGCGCGCTGGTGGTGGATCGTTGGGCATGACGCCTGACGATTCGAATCGGATTCGCGCCAAGCAGCGCGCCCGCGCCACCGTGATGGCGCTGCTGCTCGGCTTCCTGGTGGTGCTGATCTTCTTCATCACCCTGTCGAAGATCCGGTCGGGCATGCACTGATGCGGCTGACCCGCCAGGGTAGGACGGTCGCCCTTGCGGTGTTCGGCGTGGTGTTCATGACCGGCCTCGCCTTTGCCAGCGTGCCGCTCTACCGCATGTTCTGCCAGGTGACGGGCTATCAGGGTACGACCCAGCGCGGAAGCCAGGCACCGGGCAGCGTCCACCGCCAGATCACGGTGAATTTTGACGCCAACGTCTCCTCGCGCCTCGCTTGGACGTTCAAGCCCGAGAACCCGCACGAAACCGTTGATATCGGCGCGCGCGACATGGTGTTCTTCACCGCGACCAACAATGCGAAAGTCCCGGTCACCGGCACCGCGACCTTCAACGTCACGCCCGACCAGGCGGGCCGCTATTTCACCAAGATCCAGTGTTTCTGCTTCACCCAGCAGACGCTGAAACCCGGTGAGACGGCGCGGATGCCGGTAATCTTCTTCATCGACCCGAAGATCCTGAACGACCCCGATGCCAGGGACATCGAGACCATCACCCTGTCCTATACGTTTTACCCGGTGGATTCGGGGAAGAAAGCGGGTTAGCCTGCCCTCAAAATAGCAAAAAGCTAAGGGACGGGATCATGGCTGGCGCAAAGAACCACGACTATCACATCCTGCCGCCGAGCCCCTGGCCGCTGGCCAGTTCGATGTCGGCGCTGCTCATGGCCTCCGGCGCGATCATGTGGATGCACAGCGTGTCCGGTGGCGGCTGGGCGTTCCTGGCGGGTTTGGCGGCGGTGCTGTTCTGCATGGGCAGCTGGTGGGCCGACGTGATCCGCGAGGCGCATCATGGCGACCATACGCCCGTCGTCCAGCTGCATTTCCGATACGGCATGATCCTGTTCATCGCGTCGGAGGTGATGTTCTTCGTCGGCTGGTTCTGGGCGTTTTTCGACTTCTCGCTGTTCCCGACTGCGATGAGCATCGTCGACGGACAGGTCGAGCGCGCGGCCGAGGGTGCCGCCGCCATCGCCGCGACCTGGCCGCCCAAGGGGCTGGAGGTGATCGACGCCTTCAAGCTGCCCTTGCTCAACACGCTGATCCTGCTGACCAGCGGCACCACCGTCACCTGGGCGCACCATGCGCTGATCCACAACCAGCGCGGCGGCGAGAAGCGCGGCCTGTGGGGTGCGCTGGGCGTCGGCGACCGTGACGGCGTGCTGAAGGGCCTGTGGCTGACCGTGGTGCTCGGCCTGATCTTCAGTGGGATCCAGGCGTATGAGTATATGCACGCGCCCTTCCCCTTCAAGGGCATCAACTATGGCGCGGCCTTCTTCATGGCGACCGGGTTCCACGGTTTCCACGTCATCGTCGGCACCATCTTCCTGATCGTCTGCCTGATCCGCGCCTATCGCGGCGACTTCACCCCGCGCCAGCATTTCGGGTTCGAGGCGGCGGCCTGGTACTGGCATTTCGTCGACGTGGTGTGGCTGTTCCTGTTCGTCACCATCTATGTCTGGGGTGGCTGGGGCGCGCCGGTTCATAGTGGCTGATCCGACGCCTCCCACCATCGCACAGGCGGCATTTCAGGGGCTGTGTTCGCGTTGCGGCCAGCCCCATTTGTTTGCCGGGCCGCTCTTGTCGAAGCATCTGGTGACCTTTGCCGATCGCTGCACGGCGTGCGGGCTGGACTTCACCCGGTTCAATGTCGGCGATGGCCCTGCGGCCTTCCTGACCCTGATCCTGGGTACGGTCATCACCATCGCCGCGATCACGGTCGAGCTGACGCTGCATCCGCCGCTGTGGCTGCACATGCTGATCTGGCTGCCCCTGACCGCGATCGCAGTGGTCTATTCCCTGCGCGTCGCCAAGGGCGCGCTGATGGCCGCCGAATATCGTAACGAGGCGCGTGAGGGGGCGATCGCCCGTCCCGAGGACGACGCCGAGCTATGACGCGCATCCCCGTCCTGCCCACCCTGATCGTCGGCCTGGCGGTCGCGGCGATGATCGCGCTCGGCCTGTGGCAGCTGCTCGACCGGTTGCCGCAGAAAGAGGCGTATCTGGCGCAGCTTGCCGCCAACCCGGCGCGCGCCGTGATCGCCTTTCCGCTCCAGCCCGACGAGAGCCTGCTCTTTCGCCGCGCGGTCGCCGAATGCCACCCGCCCGTCACCCTCCGCCGCGCAGGCGCGGGTGCGGCGGGCTTCCGGCTGATCGCGACCTGTTCGGTGCCGCAAGGCGCGATGCAGGTCCAGCTGGGCACCACCCATGATCCGCGCAAGCAGATCAGCTGGACCGGCGGCCGGGTCGGCGGCTATGTCGCCCATGCGCCCGACAGCCGATCGCTGATCCAGTCGGCCTTCGACCACCGGCCCCAGGCGATGCTGCTGGTCGCGGATGCGCCGGTCGCCGGGCTCGAACCCAATGCGAGCCCGGACCTGGACGCGGTGCCCAACAACCATCTAGCCTATGCCATCCAATGGTTCCTGTTCGCCGCCATCGCCGCAATTATCTATGCTTTGGCGGTCTTTCGACGCAATCGAATGGTTGTCGCGAAGCCTTCACCCCGTTAAGCCGCAGCGCATCATGCGCTATATCAGTACTCGCGGCTCTGCCCCCGTCCTCGATTTCCGGGGCGCGACCCTGGCCGGTCTCGCCAGCGACGGCGGACTTTACGTCCCCGAAACCTGGCCGTCCCTGACCCCCGAAGAGATTGAGGGGCTGGCGGGCCTGTCCTATGCGCAGACCGCCGCGAAGATCATGGCGCCCTTTATCAGCGACAGCCTAGGCGCCGACGAATTGCAGGCGCTGTGCGACACCGCCTATGGCCGCTTCTCGCACGCCGCCGTCACGCCCCTGGTCCAGCTCGACCATGACCAGTGGCTGCTCGAACTCTTCCACGGCCCGACGCTGGCGTTCAAGGACGTCGCGCTGCAGATGCTCGGCCTGCTGTTCGAGCGATTCCTGCGCGGCACCGACACCCGCCTGACCATCGTCGGCGCGACCAGCGGCGACACCGGATCGGCGGCGATCGACGCGGTGGCGGGGCGCGCCAATATCGACATCTTCATGCTTCACCCGGTGGGCCGCGTGACCGAGATCCAGCGTCGCCAGATGACGACGGTGCTCGCCCCCAACGTCCACAACATCGCGGTCGAAGGCAATTTCGACGATGCCCAGGCGCTGGTGAAGGCGATGTTCAACGATCGCGCCTTTGCCGATCGCCATACCCTGTCGGCGGTCAACTCGATCAACTGGGCGCGGTTGATGGCGCAGGTCGTCTATTATTTCTACGCCGCCGTCCGGCTGGGCGCGCCGGGCAAGCGCGTCGCCTTCTCGGTCCCGACCGGCAATTTCGGCGACGTCTTCGCCGGTTACGTCGCGGCGCGCATGGGCCTGCCCATCGAGCGGCTGATCGTCGCGACCAACGTCAACGACATCCTCCACCGCGCGCTGTCCTCTGGCGATTATTCCAAGGGGCAGGTCCAGGCGACGGCCACCCCCTCGATGGATATCCAGGTCAGCTCGAACTTCGAACGCCTGTTGTTCGACGCCAATGGCCGCGACGGCAACGCCCTGGCCGCGCAGATGAAGGGTTTCGAGGCATCGGGCGCGATGCGGCTGACCAATGCGCAGAGCCAGGCCATCGCCCCGCTGTTCACCAGCACCCGCGTCGATGCCGACGACATGAGCCGGGCGATGCGCTGGGCGGCGGACGAGGCGGGGCAGATCCTCGACCCGCATACCGCCATCGCCCTGTCCGCCGCACGGGCGAGCGAGTTGACCGTTCCCGTGGTCACGCTGGCCACCGCGCACCCGGCCAAGTTCACCGACGCGGTCGAGCGCGCTACCGGCAGCCGCCCTTCGCTGCCCCGCCGCGTCGGCGACCTGTTCGAGCGCGAGGAACGCTATACCACCCTGCCCGCCACCTTCGACGCGGTGACGGCCTTTATCGACGGGCATGGTTTGCGCTAACGCATCCCCATGAAACTCGAAACGATGATCGGCGAGCCCTGGGCGGATTACGGGCTGGTCGACTCCGGCCATGGTCGCAAGCTGGAACGCTATGGCCGGTTCCGCTTCATCCGCCCCGAACCGCAGGCGATGTGGGCCCCCGCGACCGAGGACTGGCGCGCGGCGGCCGAGTTCGTTCCCGGCTCGGACGAGGATGGCGGCGGCCGCTGGAATTTCAACGAGCCGGTGCCGCGCGACGGCTGGCCGCTGAAGTGGAACGAGGTGCGCTTCACCGCGCAGAACACGCCGTTCCGCCATCTGGGCTTCTTCCCCGACATGGCGCCGGTGTGGAGCTGGATGCGCGAGCAGGTCGACGGGATGGCCGAGCCGGAGTGCATGAACCTGTTCGGCTATACCGGCGTTGGCACGCTGGCGATGGCCAGCGCAGGTGCGAAGATGGTGCATGTCGACGCCTCCAAGAAATCGGTCGAGGCGGCGCGTGGCAATGCGATGCTGTCGGGCCTGGGCGATGCGCCGGTGCGCTGGATCATCGACGATGCCGCCAAGTTCGTCGCGCGCGAGGTTCGGCGCGGGCGGCGCTATGACGGCATCCTGCTCGACCCGCCCAAATATGGGCGCGGGCCGGAGGGCGAGGTGTGGCGGCTGGAGGAAGACCTGCCCGGCCTGATCGCGAACTGCCGCCAGTTGCTGGATGCCGATTCGCGCTTCCTGTTCCTGACCGTCTATGCGGTGCGCATGTCGGCGATGGCGATCGGCGAGATGATGCGCCAGGTGATGGCCGACCTGCCCGGCAAAGTGGAATGCGGCGAACTCGGCGTGCGCGAGGAAGCGCGTGGACTCACCCTGCCGACCGCCATCTGGGCGCGGTGGAGCCGGTAGGGCCCGACAGCCCTACCCAACCTCCGTTCAGCCTGCGCGAAGTCGAAGGCCACGCCCGATCATGGCGGCGGGGCGTGTGCTTCGACTTCGCTCAGCACGAACGGGGGTTGCGGATTTCGATCAACGCCACCTCATAGGTCGCGACCGCCCCGCCCGCTTCGAACGCCCGCGCAATCCGCCGCATCGCGCCGGGCGGGATCGGCCGGTGCCCCTCACGCGGCGTTCCCGCCCCGATCGCCCGGAGCGCGCGCATGAAGTCCGCCGCTGATTCGTGCCGCTGCTCGAAGCGCCGTGTCTCGACCGACCACCCCAACGCCTCGACCGGCGGATAGGCCGGGCTCCCCGCCACATATCCTTCCGCCCGGTGCGCCTCGTGCCACGCTGCGAAGGTCCCCTCGACCAGCGTCGTCACCAGCAACCGTCCGCCCGGTGCCAGCAATGTCGCCAACCGCCGCAAGCCGCTTTCCAGATCGGCGAACCACTGCACCGCCAGGCTGCTGACGATCAGGTCGAACGGCGCTTCGCCCGGCAGGTGGGGATGTTCGCCGTCCATCACCCGCCCGCGCACGCCCGTATGCTTGGCCATCCCGCGCTCCAGCATGGCGGGGGCGATGTCGGTCATCAGCCAGTCGGGCCGCACCAGCCGGGGCAGCACCGCCCCGGTCAGGAAGCCGGTCCCGCATCCCACCTCCAGCACGCGCGGCGCGGGCGGGGCGACCGCCACGACGCGATCGGCCAGCCAGTCGGCGACCTGCCGCTGGACCACGGCATGTGCGTCATAGGCCGCCGCCGCATCGAAGGCGTGCGCGATCCGCGCCGCCGCCATGGCCGTGGTTTCGCGCATCGGCTCAGTCGCGCACCGAACGGATCGCCGCCGCCGCGATCCACGGCGCGCCCGCGACCAGCATCAGCGACACCGCCGCCAGCAGCTTGAGCGCGCCCATGTCGCCGCTTCCCGCGCCGAAGATCAGCAGCGGCAGCGCCAGCGGCAGCAGCAGCAGCCCGGCCAGCCCGCCCGCACCGCGCAACCCCGCCGTCAGCGCGCCCGTCGCCACCGCCAGCGCGGCCAGCCCCGGCGTACCGAGCAGCAACCCCGCCTCGACGCGGCCCACCGCCGCCGGATCCAGGCCGAACAATCCGCCCGCGACCAGCGCCGCCAGCATCAGCGGCGGCGCAAAGGCGATCCAGTGCGCGACGATCCGCAGCGCCATGACCAGGGGCAGCGACAGGCCATGGACCCGAATCTGGTCGAACCACCCCGATTCGGCATCGGGCGCGACCAGCCGCTCGACCGGCAGCAGCGCCGCGAGCAGCGCCGCGACCCAGATCGCCCCCGCGCCGACACGCATCAACACCGCCCGGTCGGGCCCGATCGCGAAGGGAAACAACACCACCGCCAGCAGGAAGAAGCCGCAGACCAGCCCCGCCCCGCCCCCGGCATAACCGCGCCGCACGTCGCGCGCGATCAGGGTGAGGGCGACGCTCATGCGGGCACGAACCCGTCCAGCGCGAGCGTCCGGGCGTCGGGCACCCCGAGCGGCTGATGCGTGGTCAGCAGCACCGCGCCGCCCGCCGCCCGATGCTGCGCGATCACCCGCTCCAGCATCGCGACGCCCCGGGTATCGAGCCCGTTGCCGGGCTCGTCGAGCAGCCAGAGCGGGGCATGCGCGGCCAGGACGCGCGCCAGCCCGGCGCGACGCCGCTGGCCGGTCGACAACAGGCGCACCGGCACCTCGGCCAGCGCGCCCAGCTCCACCATCGCCAGCGCAGCGGTCACCCGCGCCTGCGCATCGGCACCGGCATTCAGCCGCGCCCAGAATGTCAACGCATCGCCCAGCCGTCGTTCGGCGTCGAGCGCGAGGTCTTCGGTCATCAGCGCCATCGGCTCCGCACGCGTGACAATCCCCTCGAACGGCGCGATCAGCCCGGCGGCAAGCCGCAACAGGCTGGATTTGCCGATCCCGTTGGGGCCGGTGACGACCGCCGCCTCGCCCCGGTCGAGCGACAGCGACAATCCAGCGAACAACAGCCGCCCGCCGCGTGCGCAGGCGACCTGGGACAGTGAAAGGATCACGTCGCCGGGCCGTCCATCGCCTCTTCCAGGACATGCATGTCCTCGTCGGACAGGCCGAAATGATGGCCGATCTCGTGGATCGTCACATGCACGACCAGATCGTCGAGCCGCACCCCGGTCTCGATCCACTCCTCCAGTATGGCACGGCGATAGAGGTGGATGCGGTCGGGCAATGCCCCGGAGTCCATCGAACTTTTCTCGCCCACGGGGCGGCCATTATAGAGCCCGCTCAGGTCGAGCGGATGCTCGATGCCCAACGCCGCCAGCGTCTCGTCATCGGCATGTTCCTCGACGATCAGGACGACATCGCCCAGATGCGCGGCGAACGCGGCGGGCAGGCGTGCGATCGCATCCCGCGCAATCCGCTCGATCACGTCGGCAGTCGGCGCTTCACCGATCGCATCTTGCCCGCTCATGCGCGTCGTCATACCGCTGTGCCGGCCAAAAGAACAAGAGAAGCAAAGGGACGGCTATGGTGGAGCGGCTGAGCGAACTGGACCGGGACGAGGCACTGGACGGCCTCATCGAATGGGACTGGGACGAATCACGCGATGCGATCAGCCGCCGTTTCGTCTTTGCCGATTTCAACGAAGCGTTCGGCTTCATGACCCGCGTGGCGCTGCTGGCGGAAAAGGCGGATCATCATCCCGAATGGTCCAATGTCTGGAACCGGGTGGATATCGTGCTGACCACCCATGACGCGGGCGGCCTGTCCGCGCGCGACATCGACATGGCCGAGGCGATCGACGCGCTGGTGGAGTAAAATCCCAATCCTCCCCATCTTCGATGGGGAGGAATAAGGGGTTCAGCCGACCGTCTGTTCGATCGCACCGAAGATCGGATGGTGGCGATCGTCCTCCATCCAGATGCGCACCGTGTCGCCCTTCTTCAGGAACGGCGTCACCGGCTCACCGCCACGGATCGTCTCGATCATGCGCAGCTCGGCCAGGCAGCTATAGCCGACGCCGCCCTCGGCGACCGGCTTGCCCGGGCCGCCGTCCGAATCGCGATTGGACACGGTGCCAGAGCCGATGATCGTCCCCGCCCCCAGCGCGCGGGTCTTCGCCGCATGGGCGACCAGCGTGCCGAAGTCGAAGGTCATGTCCTGCCCCGCATCGGCGCGGCCGAAGGGCTGGCCGTTCAGGTCGACCTTCAGCACCCGGTGCAGCTTGCCGTCCTGCCACCAGTCACCCAGCGATTCGGGGGTGACGAACACCGGCGAAAAGGCGGAGGCAGGCTTGGACTGGAAAAAGCCGAAGCCCTTGGCCAGCTCGCCGGGAATCAGGCCACGCAGCGACACGTCGTTGGTCAGCCCGACCAGCCGGATCGCCGCCAGCGCTTCCTCGCGACTGGCGCCCGCGGCCACGTCGCCGGTGACGACGACCACCTCGCCCTCCAGGTCGCAGCCCCAGCTTTCGTCGGCCAGCGGGATCGCATCGCGCGGCCCCAGGAAACCGTCCGATCCGCCCTGATACATCAGCGGATCGTGCCAGAAGCTTTCGGGCAGTTCCGCCCCGCGCGCCTGCCGGACGAGCGCGACGTGATTCACATAGGCCGAGCCGTCCGCCCATTGATAGGCGCGGGGCAGCGGCGAGGCGGCGTCATGTTCGTGGAAGCGCGCGCGCGGGATCGCCTCATGGTCCAAATCGGTCGCCAGATTGGCGAGCGCGGGGGCGATGGCGTCCCAGTCGTCGAGCGCGGCCTGGAGCGTCGGAGCGATATGGCCCGCATCCGCATACCAGGCCAGGTCGCTCGACACGACGACCAGCTTGCCGTCACGACCTTCTTTGAGACTGGCGAGTTTCATGCAGGGCTCCTCTTGCCTATTTGGTATCGGATGTAACCATCCGCCCGCGATTGTCACGCGACCGCGTGGCCGATCCTGCCCGAAACTTGACTTTTCGCAATGGGCAGCGCACATGCCCGCCCGTCGAAGGCGTCCACTTGCAGCGTGAACGGACTTTCCAGTCCCGGCTCCGCCCCGACCCTGTCTCCAGGCTTCCCTTGTCACGCGGGGTGTCATCAACCCCGGCGCCGCTCTTCGCGGCCCTCCGTGACACGTGCGCCATGTCTGAAAGTATTTCCATGTCCTTTTCCGAACTCGGTCTTGCCGAGCCGCTCGTCCGTGCGCTCGAAGCCAAGGGCTATTCCGAGCCCACCCCGATCCAGCGCGATTCGATCCCAACGCTGCTGGAGGGCCGCGACCTGCTCGGCATTGCGCAGACCGGCACCGGCAAGACCGCCGCGTTCGTCCTGCCGTCGATCCAGCGTCTGGTCGAGGCGAATAAGCGCGTCCTGCCGACCCATTGCCGGATGCTCGTCCTGGCCCCGACCCGCGAACTGGCCAGCCAGATCGCCGAAAATGCCAAGGGCTATGCCAAGTTTTCCAAGCTGGCGGTCGCGACCGTCTTTGGCGGCACCAGCCTGAACAAGAACCGCCAGGACCTGTCGCGCGGCGTCGACATCCTGGTCGCCACGCCGGGCCGCCTGATCGACTTGGTCGAGCAGGGTTTCCTGAACCTATCGATGATCGAGATCCTGGTGCTCGACGAAGCCGACCAGATGCTCGACCTGGGCTTCATCCACGCGCTGCGCCGCATCGTGAAGATGATCCCGCGCAAGCGCCAGACCCTGTTCTTCTCGGCGACCATGCCCGCCGCGATCCGCGACCTGGCCGACAAGTTCCTCGACAATCCGGCGACCGTCACCGTCACCCCGGTGGCGACCACCGCCGAGCGTGTCGACCAGTCGGTGACGTTCGTCACGCAACAGGAAAAGCAGGCGCTGCTGACCATCTTGCTCGCCGATCCCGCGATCGAGCTGGCGCTGGTCTTCACCCGCACCAAGCATGGCGCAGACCGCGTCGTAAAGCTGCTGGCGGGCAACGGCATCGCCGCCAACGCGATCCACGGCAACAAGAGCCAGGGCCAGCGCGAGCGGGCGCTGGGCGAGTTCCGCTCGGGCCAGACCCGCGTGCTGGTGGCGACCGACATCGCCGCGCGCGGCATCGACATTCCGGGCGTCAGCCACGTCTTCAACTTCGAACTGCCCAACGTCGCCGAGCAGTATGTCCACCGCATCGGCCGCACCGCGCGTGCGGGTCGCTCGGGCATGGCGATCGCCTTCTGTGCCGAGGACGAGCGCGCCTATCTGAAGGATATCGAGAAGCTCACGCGGCAGAAGGTCACCGTCGTGCCGCTTCCCGCCGACTTCGTGAAGCGCGCCGAGACGATCAAGTCGCAGCGCGTGAAGGCGATCGGGGCCGACCCCGCCCCGCGCGTCGACCGCCCGCGCGATCCGGCGCGTCCGCGTGCCACGCATTCTCCGCGCGCGACCGATGCCCGCGCGCCCCAGGGTCGCCAGCCGCGCCGTCGCAGCGGCGGTGGTGGTGCCCCCGGTGGTCCGGGCGGCGGCGGTGGTCGTGGTCGCGGTGGCCGCCCCGGCGGCGGTGCCGGTCGCGGCGCACAGGGCTGATTCCTTCTTAAGCCCCTCCCGTAAACGGGAGGGGTTTGGGGAGGGTAATGGGTCTCACAGAGACCAACGCTTGCGGCATGCCCTCCCCCATCCCCTCCCGTCTACGGGAGGGGCGTGCTGGTGGCACCCGCATGAACCCCAAAGCCCCTCTCCCGCGTTGATCGCGTAACGACACGCGAGCTTCTGGAGAGGTTGCCATGGATATTGCCCACACCCCCGCTGCCGAACGCATTGCGCGTGTGCTCTGCGGCCAGCGGCTGAGCGCCAACGCCAAGGGTGATTCCGAATCCGCCGCCAAGCTGGTCGACGACCATTGGCGCGATCATATGTCCGACGCGCTGGCGGTGCTGCGGACGTTGCGCGAGCCCGATCAGGCGATGGCCGATGCGGGCGATCCCGCCATTTGGGAAAAGATGGTGCTGGTCGCGGTCGAGGCCGCCAAGCCGCCCAAGGTTACGCTGTAAATCCTCCCCGGCTCGGGGAGGGGGACCAGCAAAGCTGGTGGAGGGGGTGGGCCACCAAGAGATGCCCCTGGTGGAAGCTCCCCCTCCGTCAGGCTTCGCCTGCCACCTCCCCTAGCAGGGGAGGATTTTCTACACCGTGACCTGCTCGCCCAGTTCGAGCACCTTGCCCGGCGGGATGCGCAGGAAGTCGGTCGGGTCGCTGGCATTGCGCTGAAGGAACATGAACAGGCGATCCTGCCAGGGCGGCATGCCCTTTTCCGCCTCGGGCTTCAGCGTGTTGCGGCCGATGAAGAAGCTGGTCTTCATCGGGTCGAGCCCGTTGGGCCGTTGCTCCAGCCCGAAATTGCGCGGCAGGTCGCGCGGCACGTCGGGCGTTTCCATGAAGCCATAGGTCAGCACGACGGTCGCGAAATTGTCGTCCACCCGCTCGACATGCGCGCGGCGCTCGGGAAGCACGACGGGGCGATCGGCGGTGCGGATCGTCACGATCAGATTCTGTTCGTGCAGGATCTTGTTGTGCTTGAGATTGTGCAGCAGCGCGCCCGGTGCCGAGGCCGGGTTGGCGGTCAGGAAGACGGCGGTGCCCGGCACGCGCTCGGGTGGGCGTTTGGTCAGTGCGGCGGCCAGGTCCGCCAGCGGGATCGCCTGCCGCTTCTCGAACGCCGACACGATCCCGCGCCCGCGTACCCAGGTGTGGATGGTCATGCCTACGCCAGCCCCGACCAGCAGCGGCACCCAGCCGCCTTCGATCACGCGCAGGATGTTCGCGCCGAAGAAGACGAGGTCGAGCGTCAGGAAGGGCAGGATCGCCGCCGCCGCAAGCCACCGCGACCAGCCCCAGCGGTGACGCACCACCAGATAGGCCAGGCAGGTGGTGACGACCATCGTCCCCGTCACCGCGATGCCGTACGCCGCCGCCATCGCCGAGGACGTCTTGAACTGGATCACCAGCACCAGCACGCCGAACAGCAACAGCCAGTTGATCGCGGGAAGGTAGATCTGCCCCTGGAAATCGGCGGAGGTCTGGCGGACGCGCAGGCGCGGCAACAGGCCCAGTTGGATCGCCTGCTGGGTCAGCGAGAAGGCGCCGGTGATGACCGCCTGCGCCGCAATGACGGTGGCCAAGCCCGCCAGCACGATCAGCGCGGGGCGAAGCGGCTCGGGCGCCATCAGGAAGAACCAGTCCTGGTTGGTGAAGGGCTTGCCGCTCGCCGCCGCCGCCTCCAGCGACGAAAGCGCGAACGCACCCTGCCCCAGATAGTTGAGCGCCAGCGAGGGCAGGACCAGCGAGAACCAACCGATACGGATCGGCAGCCGCCCGAAATGCCCCATGTCGGCGGTCAGCGCCTCCGCGCCGGTCACGGTCAGGAACACCGCGCCCAGCACGAACAGCCCGACGACGCCGTGGCTGATCAGGAAACTGACCCCGTATCCCGGCCAGATCACCCGCGCGATCGAGGGTTCGTCGGCGATGTGCCAGATGCCCAGACCGCCGATGACGAAGAACCAGAGGATGCAGATCGGACCGAACAGCTTCGACACCTGCGCCGTACCCCGCGACTGGATACAGAACAGCGCGACCAGGATGACGATGGTGCACATCCGGATCACGCTTTCATCGAAGATCGTCGCGGCCGCAGGAATGGTGCGCAGCCCCTCCATCGCCGACAGGACCGACAGCGCGGGCGTGATGATCGCATCGCCGTAGAAGAGCGAGGCACCGATCGCGCCCAGCACCAATGCGACGCGCGATCGGACCCCCGCCGCGCGCCGGGCCAGTGCGGCCAGCGCCAGCACGCCACCTTCACCCTGGTTGTCGGCGCGCATCAGGAAGATGACGTATTTGACGGTCACGACCAAGATCAGCGACCAGAGCGCCAGGCTCAGGACGCCAAGGATCTCGGTCGGATCGATGCCGTCCCCGGCCGACTGCGACAGGGCCTCGCGAAAGGCATAGAGCGGACTGGTGCCGATATCGCCGAACACCACGCCGATGGCACCGATCGTCAGCGCGACCAGCGCCGGATGCCGCTGAACGCCCGTCTTGTCCCCTGTCTTATCACTGTCGCCGGATGAGGAATCCTGGCCCATAATCTCGGTTGCCGTGCCCGTCATGCCCGCCGGAACCCCCTGTGCCAAAATGACGGCGCGCTTTACGCTTCTGCGCGCCCGACGCAAGGGCTTTCCACCGGCCCATGCAAACGCTTGATATTGCCGAGCGTCAAGCGCATGGACGGCAAATGGTTCCCTTTTCGTTCGGTGGCCACGACTTTACCGCCCTGTCCGATGGCGCGCTGTTCTGGCCCGCCCGCGCCGCCTTGCTGGTGGCCGACCTGCATCTGGAAAAGGCCAGCTGGTATGCGGGCAAGGGACAGATGCTGCCACCCTATGATTCGCTCGCCACGCTGACCGAGCTCACCGACGTCGTCGCCCGCACCGGCGCGCGCGAGGTCTGGTGCCTGGGCGACAGTTTCCACGATGCCGAGGGATGCGACCGGCTGCTGCCCGAAGCACGCGCGATGCTGCTGCGGCTGACGGGCGCGACCGCGTGGACCTGGATCACCGGCAATCATGATCCGGTGATGCGTGACCGGTGCGGCGGCGCGGTGACCGACGAGGCGCTGGTCGACGGGCTGGTCCTGCGCCACGAAGCCGACCGGGCCGAGACGCGGCCCGAATTGTCGGGCCATTTCCATCCCAAGTTGCGAGTCAGGGTACGGGGAAAGCTGGTCGCGCGACGCTGTTTCGTCGGCACCGCGCACAAGCTGATCCTGCCCGCCTTCGGGGCGCTGACCGGTGGCTTGGACGTCGATCACCCCGCGCTGCGCCAGGCGGTGGGCCGTCCGGCCGAGGCGCTGGTGCCGGTGCGCGACCGGATGTTGCGATTTCCGGTGGCGGCGTGATCGCTGCCTGATCCTACCCCTCCAAGCTAGGGAAACCGCCGCGAACCGGTGGTGGAGGGGGTGTCGCTCCACCCCTGCGTCGGGGCTAGGCCCCGCCACCTTACCTTGCAGGGGAGGACCAGAAAGGACCGTTATCCCGCTCGCGCCAGATCGGGGAACCCCGCACGGAAGCCCGCCACCTTGGGCTTGTCCCAATGCACGATGTACGGATGCGTCGGGTTGCGGTCGTAGAAATTCTGGTGCTCGGCCTCGGCCGGGAAGAAACTGCCTTGCTCGATCCGGGTGGTGATCGGCCGGGCAAAGGCATGGCCGCGGCTCAACTGCGCGATATAGGCGCGGGCGACGCGGGCCTGGTCGGGCGTCTGCGCGAAGATGGCCGAGCGGTAGCTGGGACCGCGATCGGGGCCCTGCCCACCGACTTGGGTCGGATCATGCGCGATCGCGAAATAGACGCGCAGCAGCGTCGCATAGGACACTTGCGCGGGGTCATAGGTGATGCGGATCGCCTCGGCATGGCCGGTACGCTCGGTCGAGACCGCGCCGTAATTCGCATCCTCTCGCCGCCCACCGGCATAGCCCGCGGTGACGCTGCGCACGCCCTTCACCCGCTCGAACACCGCCTCCATGCCCCAGAAGCAGCCGCCTGCCAGCACCGCGACCTGCCGACGCTGCGTGGCGGTCACGTCGAGCGTGGCCTTGGGCAGGGGCACCGCGCGTTCGGCGGCGGCGGGGAGGGAGGACAGGGCGATCGCGCCGAATGCGGTCGCTGCCAGGGCGAGGCAGAGGGAGTTGCGCATCGCCCTAAGATGGGGTGGGTCTAGGGGTTCGGCTAGGGGTGAGCGTCGGGCGTGGGCTTCGACTTCGCTCAGCCTGAACGGCTATTGTGCAATGGCCGATTTGCCAACCTCCATTCCGCCTGAGCGAAGTCGAAGGCCACGGCAATCAGCCTGCTCAGCAGCGCCTTAGCGAACCGCCTCGATCGGCGCCGAGCCATAGCGGCTGGGTGCTTCGGCCGGGTGAAGGACCACGAGACCCAGGGCTCCCAGCGCAAATCCGCCGGCGAACTGCCACACGAAACTGGACTTGAAGAGGGCACGCATCGTCACTTCACCTGTTTTAGCGGGTCGCTCCCCGGTGGGGCGAGCGATCATCCGGGCGCCATCTGGTCGATCGGCGCCGTTCCGACAATGACGTTTATAGAAACGCTGCATTAACGGCACGTGGACGTGTCGTTCATGCCACAGTTAAGCCATATTGCTGCGGCGCACAGGAGGATATGAAAAAGCCAGCCGATCCGGTGGCTTGACCGGATCGGCTGGCTTTCGCGCCGCACCATGCTGCAGCTCGTTTCCCGATTTATTTCAGCGCGGCGCAGGCCGTCTGGATACGGGTGCATGCTTCCTTGAGCAGCGAATCAGAGGTCGCATAGCTGATTCGCATCGCGGGCGAGAGGCCGAACGCCGCACCCTGCACCGCCGCCACCTTCGCATCGTCGAGCAGATAGCCGACGAACGCCTCGTCGCTGTCGATCAACCGGCCCGAGGGTGTGGTCTTGCCGATCAGGGGCGCGAAGGACGGATAGACATAGAAGGCGCCCTCCGGCGTCGGGCAGGTCATGCCGGGAATCGCGTTTAGCATCGCCACCACCATGTCGCGCCGCGCCTGGAAGGCCAGGTTGCGCTCGGCCAGGAATCCCTGGTCGCCGGTCAGCGCGGCGGTCGCGGCCGCCTGCGCCACCGAACAGGGGTTGGAGGTCGACTGCGACTGCAGCTTGGCGATCGCCTTGATCAGCCAGGGTGCGCCGCCCGCATAGCCGATGCGCCAGCCGGTCATGGCATAGGCCTTGGAACAGCCGTTCACGGTCAGCGTGCGCTCGTACAGTTCGGGGCAGACCTGCGCGATGGTGGCGAAGCGGAAGCCGTCATAGACGATATGCTCGTACATATCGTCGGCGAAGACCCAGACATGCGGGTGGCGAAGGATCACCTGACCCAGCGCCTTCAACTCGTCGGCGGTATAGCCAGCACCCGTCGGGTTGGACGGCGAGTTCAGGATCACCCACTTGGTCTTGGGCGTGATCGCCGCGTCCAGCGCCTCGGGGGTCAGCTTATATCCCTGTTCGGGACCCGCCTTGACGATCACCGGCACACCGCCCGCAAACTGGACGACATCCGGGTAGCTGACCCAATAGGGCGCGGGGATCACGACCTCGTCGCCCGCGTCGATCGTCGCGACCATCGCGTTGAACAGGGTGTGCTTGCCGCCGACATTCACGCTGATCTGATCGGCCGTGTAGGTCAGGCCGTTGTCGCGGGCGAACTTGGCCGCGATCGCCGCCTTCAACTCGGGCGTACCGTCGACATTGGTGTACTTGGTCTTGCCGTCGCGGATCGCCTGGATCGCGGCCTCTTTGACGAAGTCCGGCGTGTCGAAATCGGGCTCGCCCGCGCCCAGCCCGATCACGTCGACACCGGCGCGCTTCAGCTCCATCACGCGGCTGGTGATGGCGAGCGTGGGGGACGGGCTGATACGGCCGAGCGCGGCGGAGGGCTGCATGAAACGGAACCTTTGCGTCAGGAGAATGCGCGTCGCCCTTAGCCGGTCAGCGCCTCAATCCGCAACCATTCGTGCACGAAACAATCCGCGAAGCGCGTTGCCAAGCAAGAATCCATCGCGAAGGTCGCCGCGAGCCAGCCGTCCCTCGACCGCCTGGCCGCCGTCGATCAGATGGCGGCGCAGCACACCGGGAAGCAGGCCCGTCGCCAGCGGCGGCGTGACCAACCGGCCATCCCGCTCGACGAACAACGAGGTATAGCTGCCCTCGGTCAGTGCGCCGTCCGGTGCCTCGAACACCACCTCGGTGGTGCCCGCCCCGATCCGGGCCGCGTCGTAAAAGCCACGCGCGCTGGTCTTGTGGCGCAGGCGCAGGTCGTCGGGCGACACCGGCAGCGGCACGATCCGCACCGGCACGACATCGGCGAAAGGGACAGGCGCAGGCCCCACCTCGACCACCACCGCGCCGCTGCGCGCGAGCAGAAGGCGGATGCGCCGGGCATCGCGCAGGCGAAAGGTTGCCGCCTGCAACTCGTTGCGCGCATCATGCCGGTCGAACCGGAAGCCGAGCGCCGCCGCACTCGCCTTCATCCGCGCCAGATGCGCCTCCAGATGCTGGATACCCTCGACGGGATCGAAGGCCATGGTCTCGATCAGGTCGAAATCCGGCCGCCCGCCGTTCAGGAACGTCCCCTTGGCCAGGCACTCGTCCCATTCGGCCTCGGCAACCGAATCGGCCACCACGCCCGACCCCAGGCCCAGCACCGCATGGTCGGCCCCGACCGGCCAGGTCAGCGTGCGGATCGCGACATTGAACATCGCATCGCCATGGGCATCCAGCCGCCCGATCGCGCCGGTATACAGGCCGCGCGGCGAATCCTCGATATCGCGGATCGCCTGCATCGCACGGATCTTGGGCGCGCCGGTGATCGAGCCGCAGGGGAACAGCGCGGTCAGCACATCGACCGCGTCGCGCCCCTCGGCCAGTTCGGCGGTGACGGTCGACACCATCTGATGCACCGTCGGATAGGGTTCGACCGCGAACAGCGCGGGCACTGCCACGCTGCCCGCACGCGCGACCCGCGACAGGTCGTTGCGCATCAGGTCGACGATCATCAGGTTTTCGGCGCGCTGCTTGGGGTCCTCGCACAATGCCTTGGCGGCGCGCGCGTCGGCGGCGGGATCAGCCTCGCGCCGGGCGGTGCCCTTCATCGGCCGCGCGGTCAGGCGCCCCCCCTCGAGCGCGAAGAACATCTCGGGCGACAGCGACAGGATCGTCGCCTGCCCCGTGGCGACCACCGCGCCCCAGCCCGCCTTCGACCAGGCCCGCAAGCCCGCATAGAGCGCCAGCGGATCGCCCGAAACCGGCACGCTCGCCCGGAAAGTCTGGTTGACCTGATAGAGGTCGCCCGCCGCGATCAGCGTCTGGACCGCAGCGAACTGCTCGCCGTGACGCTCCGGGCCGACCTCGGGCACCAGGTCGCCGATCATCGCCCCGGCGGGATCGGGAAGGAACGCATCGACGTCGATCGTCGCATAATCCTCGAACAGCCCGAACCAGAGCAACGGCGTCGCAGGTGCCGCATCGGGCCGCGGGGCCACCCCAGGCTCGAACGCGGTGCCCGCTTCATAGCTCAGATAGCCGACCGCATGCAGCCCTTGCCGCTGTGCCCGACGCAGCGTCGCCAGGGCGGCAAGCACCTCTTCCGGGCGGTGCGCGACCACGATATCGACCGGCCGCGTGTACAGGCGCGCCGCCGCTCCCCCGTCACGGGCGTCGTCGAGCAGGACGAAAGGAGGGACGGGCCGTTGCATGAAACACGATCCATGCACGGCGCGCGGGGAGGCTGGCAAGTAAGGATTGGCCCCGGCTGCGCCAGCCCCTATCTCCTGCGCCATGACCGATGCGAACCAGACCCAAGCCAACCCGCCGCTGCGCGCCGCGATCGTGCCGGTAACCCCGCTCCAGCAGAACTGTTCGATCGTGTGGTGCACCGCGACGATGAAGGCGGCGGTGGTCGACCCCGGCGGCGACCTGCCGCGCATTCACGACGCGATCGCCAAGACGGGCGTCAGGGTCGAGAAAATCCTGCTGACTCATGGCCATATCGACCATGCGGGCGGGGCCAAGGCGCTGTCCGACGCGCTGTCCGTGCCGGTCGAGGGGCCGCAGGAGGAGGACCGTTTCTGGCTCGCCCGGCTGGACGAGGACGGCCAGGCCTATGGCATCCCGGCGCAGGTGCTGGAGCCCACCCGCTGGCTGTCCGAGGGCGACACGGTGACGATCGGCGACCTGACTCTGGACGTGTACGAGACGCCGGGCCATACGCGCGGCCATGTGATCTTCCACCACGCCCCGTCGCATTTCGCGCTGGTCGGCGACGTGCTGTTCCAGGGATCGGTCGGGCGATCGGACCTGCCCGGCGGGGATCACGACACGCTGATTCGCTCGATCGTCGAGAAGCTGTGGCCACTGGGCAACGAAACCGCGTTCATTCCGGGCCATGGCCAGCCCAGCACCTTCGGCCATGAGCGGCAGAGCAATGCGTTCGTGGCGGACCGGGTACTGGGCCTGGGGTGAGGCGTGGGGCGGTGAGGTTGGGGGTGTGGGCTTCGACTTCGCTCAGCCTGAACGGAAGTGGGTATGCGTTACCAAACCCCGTTCAGCCTGAGCGGCGTCGAAGGCCAAGGGATTACTTCCGCTCCGCAGCGCTCTCTGCCCGAATTGCCTTGAACTCCGAGCCTGCCCGCCACTCCGGCCAGTCGCGCCCATCGGCCAGATCCCGCCCGATCCGATAGAACAGCCCGACATCCGCCGCGGCCCCGCGCAAGTCCCATTTTGCGTCCCAGGCATCACAGGTCTGGTGATAACAGCGCATATAGCCGTCGAGCCACGCCTGCCCCGCAGGACGTCCGCCCGCGACCAGATCGGGCGCGCCGCTGATCGCCATCAGCAGCAGCGTCGGCACGCCGCGCCGCGCGACCGAGAAGTGATCGGCCCGGTAGAACAGCCCACGCTCGGGGAGAGCCTCGGGCGTCACCATGCGCCCTTGCGCGGCGGCGGCGGCCTTCAGCCGGTCCTCAAGGTCGTTCTGCCCGTCACCGACCAGCATCACATCCTTCGACGGTCCCGCCGTCTGGAGGATGTCGAGCGTCAGGTTCGCGACCGTCTTGGCGAGCGGATAGACCGGCTTCACCGCATAGGTCTCCGACCCCAGCAGCCCGCGCTCCTCGCCGGTCCACAGCGCGAAGACCAGGCTGCGATCGGTCGGGGGTGCGGCCTTGTAGGCGCGCGCCAGTTCCAGCACGCCCGCCACGCCCAGCGCGTCGTCATTGGCGCCGGGGCGGATCGTCCGCCCCTGCGCATCCGCCTTGCCCTTGCCATACGCATCCCAATGCGCGCCGAACATCACGACTTCGTCGGGTCGCGTCCTGCCGGGCAGCCTCGCGAGCACGTTGCGGCTCTCGGCACGAACGGTGGTGACGGGCAGGTCGGCGGAGAAGGTCTGGCCCTTCAATTCGACGGGCCGGAAATCGGCGCGGCGCGCAAGCGCGCGCTGCTGCGTCAGGTCCAGCCCGGCGGCGGCGAACAGCTTGCCCGCCGACCCGCCCGACAGCCAGCCTTGCAGCAGGATGCGCGAGCTCGGGTCGCTGCGCACGATATCGTAATTCTCGCCCGCCGGAGCCGTGACCGTCGCCCAGCCATAGCCGGCCCCTGCGGTATCATGGACGATCAGCGCCCCGATCGCGCCCTGCCGCGCCGCTTCCTCATATTTATAGGTCCAGCGGCCATAATAGGTCATGCGCCGGTCGCCGAACTTGCCCTTGGCGTCGTCGCCCGCGACCGCCTCGAAATCGGGGTCGTTGACCAGGAAGACCGCGATCTTGCCCTTCAGGTCGACGCCCTTGAAATCGTCCCAGCCGCGCTCGGGCGCGTGGACACCGTAGCCGACAAAGACCATCGGTGCATTCTGGATGGCGACCCGGTCGACGGGGCGCACGGTCGAGACATAGATGCCCTGCCCCTGCACCAGCGGCATCGCCCCCGCCCGCATCGTCCCCTGCCCGATCTGGGTGCGGATCAGCGGCACGGCCTGCGTCCACTGGCCGTTCGGGCCGCCGGGTTGCAGGCCCATCGCCTTGAACTGCGCGACCAGCCAGTCGACCGTCTTCGCCTCACCCGGCGTGCCGGGCGCGCGCCCTTCGAACGCGTCGGAGGCAAGGGTCTTCACGTCCGCCGACAGCCGCTGCGGCGAAATGGGGTCGGGCGCGGCGGCGGTCAGCGTGACGGCGGCCAGCGCGATCAGGGGCAGGCGAATCATCAGCGGTCGATCCTCACGATGGTGGTGGTCGCCACAGGCATCGCCTGCGCGGTATAGACGATGCCGATCGCCCAGCCTGCCAACAAGGCCAGGATGGCCCAGGTTCCGATCGCGCCGCCCGCGCGCCCGATATTGGGCGCCGGGCGCATCATGCCCCAGCCATGGCCGATTCGCGCCAGGATGAACGCACCGCCCAGCACCCACAGCCAGAAGGCCGAGCCCCCGGCCAGTTCGACCAGGCCCATCAGGATCAGGACGAAGGGCGCATATTCCACGAAATTGGCCTGGGCGCGCATCCCCGCCCCGAGTCGCGAATCGCCGCCGTCGCCGATCATCACCTTGCCGCGCACCCGCCCGACGACGATTCGCAGGGCAAGCCACAGGTTGACCAGCGCGGCGGCCGCCGCGATGCTGAGCGTGACGGGCAGTATCATAAGCGCCGTATTCTTTCGTGAATTGAACCTGGGCACGGCGTGCCATCCTGCGCCCGCGCTTGCAACATCGGCAAAACTCGCTATAGGCGCGGGGCTTCGCGATGCGTCCGGCTGGGTGCTCACGCGGCCGGGTCTTCGATCCGGGCGCGCAATGGGTGCTGATCGTGACGTATTCCACCCATTGTTCGATTGATAAGGTGCCGCAATGGCCGTCCCCAAGAGAAAGACTTCGCCCTCCAAGCGCGGCATGCGCCGTGGCCACGACTCGCTGACGGTCGCGGCGTTCCAGGAATGCCCGAACTGCGGCGAACTGAAGCGCCCGCACAATCTGTGCACCGCCTGCGGCCATTATAACGGCCGTGAGGTCGTGTCGGTCGAGGGCTGATCCCCTCTTCCTGACTAGATAACGACCGTTAGAGGAACGCATGGCCGATAACGCCTGGATCGCCGTCGATGCGATGGGCGGCGACGACGGGTTGGCCGTGATGCTGGCCGGCGTCGCCAGAGCGCGACGCCGTTTCGAGGGCATGCGCTTCTTCCTGGTCGGTGACGAGGCGCAGATCGCGGAGGGGTTGAAGACCCATCCCAATCTGTCCGCCGCGTCCGAGATCGTGCACGCACCCGAGGTCGTCGGTTCGAGCGAAAAGCCGAGCCAGGCGATCCGGCGTGCGCGCGTCACGTCGATGGGCATCGCCATCGACCTGGTGAAGCAGCGCCGCGCCGCCGCCATGGTGTCGTCGGGTAATACCGGCGCGCTGATGGCGATGGCCAAGCTTTCGCTTCGCACCCTGCCCGGCATCGACCGGCCTGCGCTGGCGGCGCCGCTGCCGACGCTGGGCGACAATGACGTCGTCATGCTCGACCTGGGCGCCAACACCGAATGCGATGCGCGCAACCTCGTGCAGTTCGCGGTGATGGGCGCGGCCTATGCCCGCACGCTTCTCGAACTCGACAATCCGCGGGTTGCCCTCCTCAATATCGGGTCCGAGGATCAGAAGGGCACCGACGAGATTCGCGACGCGGCCGCCGTGCTGCGCGGACAGAATCACCTGCCGCTGAACTTCACCGGCTTCATCGAGGGCAACCAGCTGGCCCGCGGCGAGGTCGACGTGATCGTGTGCGACGGCTTTGCCGGTAATATCGCGCTCAAGACCGCCGAGGGCACGGCCCGTTTCGTCGGCGACCTGCTGAAGCGCGCCTTCCGCTCGTCGACCCGGTCGAAGATCGGCTTCCTGATCTCGCGCCCCGCCACGCAGCTGCTGCGCGATCACCTCGACCCCAATAATCACAACGGCGCCGTATTCCTCGGGCTGAACGGCTTGGTGGTCAAAAGCCATGGCAGCGCCAATGAACTGGGCGTCGCCACCGCGATCGGCAATGCGGCCAAGATGGTGCGCGCCGACCTGACCCGGCGTATCGCCGAGGATCTTCTGAACTTCGAGGACGCCGCATGATTCGCTCGATCGTCACGGGTACGGGTTCGGCCCTTCCAACCCGGCGGGTGTCGAACGAGGAACTGGCGCAAGAGGTGGACACGTCCGACGAGTGGATCGTCGAGCGGACGGGCATTCGTTTCCGCCATATCGCGGGGCCGGAGGAAACGACCGCGACGCTGGCCGCCGACGCCGCCAAGGCCGCGATCGCCGCCGCCGGGCTGTCGGCGCAGGATATCGACCTGATCGTGCTGGCGACCGCCACCCCGGACCAGACCTTTCCCGCCACCGCCACCAAGGTCCAGGCGATGCTGGGCATCAACGACTGCGTCGCGTTCGACGTGGCCGCCGTCTGCTCGGGCTTTCTCTATGCGGTGCAGGTCGCCGACGCGATGCTGCGCTCGGGTGTGCAGCGCCGCGCGCTGGTGATCGGCGCCGAAACGTTCAGCCGCATCCTCGACTGGGAGGATCGCACCACCTGCGTCCTGTTCGGCGACGGCGCGGGCGCCATGGTGCTGGAGGCGCGCGAGAGCGACGATACCACCGGGCGCGGCATCCTGGCCACCAAGCTGCACGCCGATGGCCGCCACAACAGCCTGCTCTATGTCGATGGCGGTGTCTCGACCACCGGCACCGTCGGCAAGCTGCGCATGAAGGGACGCGAGGTCTTCCGCCACGCCGTCGTCAATCTGGCGCAGGTGATGGAGGAGTCGCTGGGCCTGGCGGGTCTGACCTCGGCCGATGTCGACTGGGTCGTGCCGCACCAGGCCAATGCCCGCATCCTCGACGCGACCGCGCGCAAGCTGAACCTGGCACCCGAGAAGGTCGTCGTCACCGTCGACCGCCATGCCAACACCTCGGCCGCCTCGGTTCCGTTGGCGTTGGACACCGCGGTGCGCGACGGACGGATCAAGGAAAACCAGCTTGTCGTGCTGGAAGCGATGGGCGGCGGCTTCACCTGGGGCGCTGCGGTGATCCGGTTTTGAACAATCGATTGACATTAACCGAGATAAATCCCTTTCGGTCCCAATCCCTGCTATGGTAGGCGACCCCTTCACACCATTGGGGGATGGAATGACCAAGGCTGGAACGTTGACGCGCGCTGATCTCGCCGAATCGCTGCATCAGGAGGTGGGACTTTCGCGGTCCGATTCCGCCGAAGTGGTCGAACAGATCCTCGTCGAAATGTGCGAAGCTCTGGGGCGGGGCGAGAACGTCAAGATTTCCGGGTTCGGAACCTTCGTGCTGCGTGACAAGGGCGAGCGGATCGGCCGCAATCCCAAGACCGGGATAGAGGTGCCGATCGCACCGCGCCGTGTCCTGACCTTCCGCGCCAGCCAGATGATGCGCGATCGCATTGTCGCGGCAGGATAGACCGGAACGCCCCCTCGACGGCGGCAAGGCCGATGGTGCGCTGCGCACCATCGGGGAAGTGTCGCGCGAGACGGGGGTGGCGCAACATGTCCTGCGCTATTGGGAAAGCCGCTTTGCCCAGCTCAAGCCGGTCCAGCGTGCGGGCAACCGCCGCTATTACCGGCCGGAGGACATGACGCTCATCCGGCGCATCGACCAGCTGCTCAACCAGCAGGGCTATACCGTGCGCGGCGTCCAGCAGCTGTTCGACGGCGAAGCCCGCGCCAAGGACGATCCCGCCACGATGCTGCGCGGCATTCGCGATTCGCTGGTCGAGGCGCTGGCCTGGGACGATCGGGCCGAGCGACGGGAAGCACGACCGGCGGTTTGAGGTTGCCGGGCGGAGGACGTCGCGCAGGCTATCCTACAGCATTCGCGATCGTCCACCTTCCCTCTTCCCTCGACGCGGGGAGAATGTTGCAGATGCGGAGCGCGCACGAGCCGAAGGCGCGCTCGATCCCTATGAGACTTTGGGTCCACCCGACCTAGACTACCACCCCGGCGAAGGCCGGGGTCCAGTTGGGGGTACGGCTGTTATGGTTTTCAGCACGCTCCCTCCATGAAGCCTTCGCGACTGGACCCAGGCCTCCGCTGGGGTGGTGCTTCACCTGGGCTAGATCCAACTTTGAGCTGCGCTCTTCAAAGGGGAAGAAGAGCCATTGGCGAGTTTGCCCCTTGGCCTTCGACTTCGCTCAGGCTGAACGGGGTTTTGGAATACCACGAAACCACCAACCCCGTTCAGCCTGAGCGAAGTCGAAGGCCACGCCCCACCTCAGACCGAGGCAGGCTGCACCACCCCGCCCTTCTCGGCGAGCAACAGATCGCGGCATGCCCGGTTATAGGCATGCGCCTTCCACCAGAACCAGCCGCCATTACCGACGCCCCAAGCCGCCACGCCCAGCGCCGCCCAGGGCAGGCCGCGCGCGGCACGGCCGCCACGCGCCGCGACCCGGCCCGCCGCCAGGCCTCCCTGGCCGATCTTGCGGGCCGTCTTGGCCAGCCGTCCGGCCGCGCGCGCCTGCGACAACAGGCCCGATCCACCACGCAGGTCTTGCAGCAGCGCGGCGGGCCCGACAAAGCCCTTCAGCTTGCCTGCCAGTTCCTGTGCCTCGATGGCCATGCCGGGTTCCAGCTGGCGACGCTGCGCGCCGGTCAGGCCATAGGCATCGGCGATGGCGTCGATCGTATCGACCAGTTTTTCGGTGCCGATGGTCAGCGCCTTGGCCCCGGCCTTCAGCGCGCGGCGGCGGATCAGCTTTTCATTGGCTTCGAAGGTGGCGTCGATCGCGGCGCGGTCCATGGCAAGTCCCTGTTCGGTCATCCGCCATGAAGCCGCGACAAGGGCCTCCGGTTCCGTGACGGGTCCGCGAACTACCGTTCGCGAGTCGCGACGAAGCGGACCTTCGGATATCGATCGGCGACATAGCCGACTTCCCAGGCGCTCTTGGCGAGGAAGACGGGGTTGTCGTCGCGGTCCTTGGCCATGGCGGCGCGGTTCAGGTCCATGAAGGCCTTGAGGTCGGCAGGGTCCTCGGCGGTGATCCAGCGCGCGGTGTCGAACGGAGCGGGCTCCAGCCCGGCCGCGACCTTATATTCCGCGTCCAGCCGCGAGAGCAGCACGTCGAGCTGCAGCTGCCCGACGACGCCGATGATCCAGTTCGAGCCGATCTCCGGGTAGAACACCTGGGTGACCCCCTCCTCGGCCATGTCGTCCAGCGCCTTGCGAAGCTGCTTGGTCTTGGTCGGGTCCTTGAGGGCCACGCGGCGCAGGATTTCGGGCGCGAAATTGGGCAGGCCGGTGAAGCGGATATCCGCCCGCTCCGACAGGGTGTCGCCGACGCGCAGCGTGCCGTGATTGGGGATACCGATGATGTCACCCGGAAACGCCTCGTCCGCGACTTCGCGATTCTGCGCGAAGAACAGGATGGGCGAATGGACCGCGATCGGCTTGCCATGGCCCGTGGGGGTCAGCTTCATGCCGCGCTTGAACGTGCCCGAGCACAGCCGCATGAACGCGATGCGGTCGCGATGCTGCGGGTCCATGTTCGCCTGCACCTTGAACACGAAGCCGGTGACTTCCTTGTTTTCCGGCGACACCGGGGCGGGCTCGGCAGGCTGCGGGCGCGGGGGCGGCGCGTGGCGGCTAAGCGCGTCGATCAGTTCGGCGACACCGAAATCCTTCAGCGCGGAGCCGAAATAGACCGGCGTCAGGTCGCCGTTGCGATACGCCTCGCCATCGAATGCCGCATACCCCGCCTGCGCCAGTTCGACCTCTTCGGCGATGTCGGCGGGCAGCGTCGCATCGGCGTCGACCTTGCCCAGGAACGCGCGGCTGTCGCCTTCCGGACGGCTGACCTTGCCGGTGGTCAGGTCGAGGATGCCCTCGAACAGCCCGCCCATGCCGACCGGCCAGCTCATCGGCGCGACGTCGAGCGCCAGGATGTCGGCGATCTCGTCGAGCAGTTCGAAGGGCGGGCGTCCCTCACGATCGACCTTGTTGACGAAGGTGATGATCGGCACCGAGCGCAGGCGGCACACCTCGAACAATTTCCGCGTCTGCGCCTCGATGCCGCGCGCCGCGTCGATGACCATCACCGCCGAGTCGACGGCGGTCAGCGTGCGATAGGTGTCCTCCGAGAAATCCTCGTGGCCCGGCGTGTCGAGCAGGTTGAAGGTCACGCCGTCCTTTTCGAACGTCATGACCGAGGACGTGACCGAGATGCCGCGCTGCTGCTCGATCTTCATCCAGTCCGACCGCGCGCGCCGGTTCTGGCCGCGCGCCTTGACCTCGCCCGCCAGATGGATCGCGCCGCCGAAATAGAGCAGCTTCTCGGTCAGCGTCGTCTTGCCGGCGTCAGGGTGCGAGATGATCGCGAAGGTACGGCGGGGGGAAGTCATGGGCGGCTCTGTCGAATAGGGAAATGGCGCATCCGAGCGCCCGAGATGCTGCGCCTGTTACAGCAAATTGCGGCACAAGACAGGCCCCGGATTGCGACCCGCCTATGCGTCGAGGCGCCTTCTCATTCCCCTCCCGTTCAGGGGAGGGGAATGAGAAAGGATCATCCCGCCAGCGTCACCGTCATCTGCATGACCTTCTCACCGCCGACCGGCACGACGAACACACCGGGCTTGTCGAAGAAATCGCCGTCATATCCTTCGGGATCGGCGATGCCGTGCCAGGGCTCGACGCAGACATAGGCCGCGCCCGGCTTGGTCCAGATGCCGAGCTTGTCGGTATCGGGGAAGGCGATGCGAAGCTGCGGCGCACCGTCCGCGCCGTAAGTGACGCTATGGCTCTCGACCGGGTCCCAGACCAGCGCGTCCTCGGTAAACAGATCGTCCGCCAAGTGCAGCACCCGGCCGTCGAGCGGGCTGTCCCGGCGGTCCTCGGCGATCAGGCCGTCGGGCGCGATCTTGCGCAGGCGGGCGGGTTCGTTCTTCTCGAAGACGATCCGGTGATCGGCACGCGCTTCGCCATAAGGCAGCGGCCATGCAAAGGCGGGGTGGAAGCCGAAGCTGGCGGGCATCGGCTCTTCGCCCCGATTGAGGACGCGGATTTCCATCACCAGCGTCGCCTCTTCCAACCGGAACTCCGCCTCCAGCCGGAAGGCGAAGGGATAGGAGGTGCGCGTCTCCTCGCTGTCGCCCAGCGAGAAGACGGCGCGAGTGGCCTCGTGCGTCACCAGCTCGAACATCGAGTGGCGGGCAAAACCGTGCTTCGCCATCGGATAATGCCGCCCGTTCAGGCGGATGCCGTCACGGGTCACGCCGATCACCGGAAACAGCAAGGGCGCACGGCCGGTCCAGAAGGCCGGGTCCGCATCGGTCATCAGCTCGCGGCCCTCGGCGTCCTTCAGCGAGGACAGTTCGGCCCCGAACGGATTGATCGCCGCCGACAGATGGTCGTTGCCGATACGGACCCAGTTTTCCTCATTAGCCACGGAGTTGCGCTCCCTGCTTGGCGGCGGCGGCGACGATCTTGTCGGCGATGGCCTTGAGTTCCTCGTCGGTGAAGCTCTTCTGCGACGGTTGCAGCAGGACCTCGACCGCGACCGACTTGTGGCCCTCGGGCACGCCCTGACCGGCGAACACGTCGAAGACGCGCGCGGCGGTGATCATGGCCTTGTCCGCCCCCCGCACGGCACGGATCAGCATGTCGGCGGCCAGCGTGTCCGGTACCAGGAAGGCGAAGTCGCGGCGGACGGACTGCAACGCCGGGGGCGTGTAGGCCGGGCGCATGAAGCCCGTCGCCCGCTTGGGCGGGATGGCGTCGAGATAAATCTCCACCGCCGCGACCGCGCCGTCCAGGTCGAACGCCTTGAGGACCGAGGGGTGGACCATGCCGAACGCCGCCAGCACCGTCTTCGGCCCCAGCCGCAGCGTACCCGACTGGCCGGGATGCCAGGCGTCGCCCGCCTCGCCCATCACCTGGAGGTTGTCCACCGGCGCACCGGCCTGGGCGAGCAGCGCGATCGCCTCCGCCTTGGCATCATATGCGTCATAGCCCTGCGCCTTGCCCGAGCGCCAGTTGCGGGGGCTCTTGTCGCCCGCCAGCACCACGCCCAGCGTCGGCCGCTCGGCCTCTTCCAGATAGCGGCGGCCGATCTCGAACAGCCGCACGCTGGTCGCGCCGCGCTTGATGTTGCGCTCGGTCGCGGCGAGCAGGCCGGGGAGGAGCGAGGGCCGCATGACCTTCAGATCCTCGCTGATCGGGTTGGCGAGCGTGAACGCGCCGCCGCCGAAGGGCGCGGCCTGCGCCTCGCTGATGAAGCTCCACGTCACCGCTTCGTCCAGCCCGCGTGCGGCGGCGGCGCGGCGGGCGCGACGCTCCAGCTTCTGCTGCGGCGTGGCGGTGGGACGCGCGACGCCGGGGGCGCGGGGAAGCGCCACCGGGGGAACATGGTCGATCCCCTCGATGCGAATGACTTCCTCGACCAGATCGGCGGGGCCGTCCACGTCGCGACGCCAGCTCGGCGCGGTCACTTGCCAGTCGGCGGTGACGGTGAAGCCCAGCGACTCAAGGATCGCCTTCTGCCGCGCAGGCTCGATGGCGAGGCCACCCAGCGTTTCCGCCAGGCTCGGATCATAGACGATGGTCTTGCCGACGACCGGCGGCTCGCCCGCCCGCGTCACGCCGCTCGCCGTACCGCCGCAATATTCCAGAACGAGGAAGGTCGCGATAGCGAGGCCGTCGTCCAGGAAGGCCGGGTCCACCCCACGCTCGAACCGGGTGCGCGCGTCGCTGGTCAGGGCGAGCTTCTGGCCGGTGCGGGCGATCGCCTCGGGCGCGAAATAAGCGCATTCAATAATGACGTCGGTGGTCGTCTCCGACACGCCCGAATGCTCGCCGCCCATGATGCCGCCGATGTCGTGCACGCCCGCATCGTCGGCGATGACGGTCATGCCGTGCGCGAGCTTGTAGGTCTTGCCGTTCAGCGCCTCGACCGTCTCGCCGTCCTTTGCCTTTCGGGCGACCAGACCGCCCGACAGCTTGGCCTTGTCATAGACGTGCAGCGGGCGACCCAGATCGACCGTCATGTAGTTGGTGATGTCGACCAGTGCCGAAATCGGCTTCTGCCCGATCGCGGTCAGGCGCTGGCGCATCCATTCGGGCGCCTCGCCATTGGTCAGGCCCGACACGGCTTGCGCGTAGAAGGCCGGGCATCCTTCGGCATCCTCGATCCGCACATCGGGACCGGGGCCTTCGCCCGCGACCGACGGTACGGTCGGCGCGATCAGCGTACCCAGCCCGGCGGCGGCAAGATCGCGCGCGATGCCGTGGACGCCCATGCAATCCTGGCGGTTGGGCGTGATCGACACGTCGATGACCGGATCGTTCAGGCCCGCATAATCGGGGAACGACGTGCCGATGACGGCATCCTCGGGCAGTTCGATGATGCCGTCATGGCCCTCGCCGATCTGCAACTCGCGCGCCGAGCACATCATGCCGTTCGATTCGACACCGCGAATGGCGGCGACCTTCAACGTCACGTCGAGGCCGGGGACATAGGCTCCCGGCGCGCCGAACACGCCGACCAGGCCCGCACGGGCATTGGGTGCGCCGCATACGACCTGCATGGGGCCATCCCCCGCATCGACCGACAGCACCTGCAGCTTGTCGGCCTGCGGATGCCGCTCGGCCGACAGGATGCGCGCGACGCGGAAGGATGCCAGCGCCTCGCCCGGATTGTGCACGCCCTCGACCTCCAGGCCGATGCGGGTCAGCCCCTCGACGATGGTGTCGAGATCGGCGTCGGTGTCCAGATGGCTCTTCAGCCAGCCCAGGGTGAACTTCATGCGCCGACTCCTCCCGACAGCGTGGGTACGTCGAGGCTCGCGAACCCGTAATGCTTCAACCAGCGGATATCGCCGTCGAAAAAGGCGCGCAGATCGTCCATCCCGTATTTCAGCATGGCGAGGCGATCGATGCCGCAGCCAAAGGCGAAGCCCTGCCACTCGTTCGGATCAAGACCACAGGCCTCGATGACCTTCGGGTGGACCATGCCGGAGCCGAGCACCTCCATCCAGCCGCCGCCGGAACCACCGATGACGCGCTTGCCCTTCTCGATGGTGTAGCCGACATCGACCTCGGCGCTCGGTTCGGTGAAGGGGAAATAGCTGGGGCGCAGGCGCAGGACGATATCGTCGCGCTCGAAGAACGCCTTGAGGAAGGTCTCCAGCGTCCATTTCAGATGGCCCAGCGTGATGCCCTTGTCGATCACCAGCCCCTCGACCTGGTGGAACATCGGCGTGTGCGTCGCATCCGAATCGGAGCGATAGGTGCGGCCCGGCGCGATGATGCGGATCGGCGGTTTCTGGTCCAGCATGGTGCGGATCTGCACCGGCGAGGTGTGGGTGCGCAGCACGCGGCGCACCGTGCGCTCGTCGCCGCCCGCCTCGACACCCGCCAGGTAGAAGGTGTCGTGCATCGCGCGCGCCGGATGCGTCTCCGGAATGTTGAGCGCGGTGAAATTGTGCCAGTCGGTCTCGACCTCCGGGCCTGTCGCGACCGCGAAGCCCAGATCGGCGAAGATCTCGGCCAGTTCGTCCATCACCTGGGACACCGGATGGACGGTGCCGAAGGCGGTGGTGTCGACCGGCAGGGTCATGTCCAGCCGTTCCGACGACAGTCGCGCGTCGAGTGCCGCCTGCTCCAGCCCGGCCTTGCGCGCGGTCAGCGCCTCGGTCACGGCCTCGCGCAGGCCATGGATGCGCGGCCCCTCGATCTGGCGTTCCTCGGGGCTCATCTTGCCCAGCGTCTTGAGCAGCTGGGTGATACGGCCCTGCTTGCCCAGCGCATCGACGCGCACCGTCTCCAGCGCGTCCAGCGCGGGCGCGGCGGCGATGGCAGCGAGCAGATGCTCGCGCATATGGTCTACTTCGTTGCTCACTCTTCACTCCGTCGGCCGCCGCACGCCCCCGAAAGGAGGAGACCCGGCCGGTTTGCGGGTCTGACCCCGCCGTAGCGTTTAGGGACGCCCCGGATCAATCCTTGAGACGCATCGGCCATCACGTGGCGCAGACCGGCACAAGGTGCCGGATCATGGCCAATGCGAAACCAAGTCGTAACATATATTATATTACAGCACTGTGCGCCGGTCCCGGAGACCTGCTGCTCGTGCGAGATCCGCGATCATGATACTAAATATTGCCAGTCTACAGGTCGTCGCCGCAATCGGCAGCGTCCTGTCCGGACTGCTCCACTTCTTTCCCGGACTGACAAGCCGCGATTCCGGTCGCTGGCCCTATTGGTGGGGGACCGGCAAGATCATCATCGGCGTGACCAACGCCGCGGGACTGTGTTTCGACGGCACCCGGCTATCCATGCTGGAGCGGGCGACCGATGTCCTGCTGTTGGTCGGGCTGTGCCTTTGCGTCCACGCCATGGCGATCTTCGCCCGTCGCCGGCCGCCCACACCATTGCTGGTCCTGCTTGCCGTCATCGTCGTATTGACCGTGCCGTTCATCCTGCTGGGTGACCCCGACATGCGGCTGACGATCATCTTGCTGGGCGGCACGCGCACGCTGTTCAATTTCACCGCTGCCTGGATGCTGATCCATATCGCGCGGACCGAGCATGTCCGGACCGCCTGGGTCATGGCCATCATGTTCGCGGCCTCGGTGCCGCTGTTCATGACGCGCACCGCCTTGCTGATGGTGACCTGGAGCGATCCCGTGTGGGAAAACGCCGCGCAGGTCACCGCCGACTGGAGTGTGTGCATCGCGATCATCCTGGTATCGCTCTGCCATCTGGCACTGCTGCTGATCGATGCCGAACGCGTCCAGCGCGCCCTGTCCGAACAGGCCAGCCGCGACCATCTGACCGGCGCGCTCAACCGTTTCGGGTTGCAGGGGATCGAGGCAGACTTGCGCGGCCCGGTCACGCTGCTGCTGATCGATATCGACCGGTTCAAGGCATTGAACGACGGGCAGGGCCATGGTGTCGGCGATACGGTGCTGCGGTTGCTCGCCGACCTGGCGCAGCGCGAGATGGCTGATCGGGGGACGCTGGTCCGGATCGGCGGCGACGAGTTCCTGTGCGTGCTGCCCGATTGTCCCGAGGGCACGGCGCGGGGGATCGCGGCGGCGCTGTCGGACCGGTTCGACCGTGCGGTCCCGGCGCTGGTCGACGGACCCTGCTATCCCGGGCTCAGCATCGGATTGTCGTGCGGCGCGGTTACGGGATCGCTGAACGCGCTGGTCGCGGAGGCGGACGACGCGATGTACGCGATCAAGCGCCAGCACCATCTGCGCGAACGGCACGCCAAGGCGGCGTGAAGCCGCCGCCTGTTGATCGCCGCCACGGGGCGGGGGGACCGGGTCGCCCACACCACGCTGGCCGACCGATTTAGGCCTGGGCAAAGCTGCGACCCTAGACGACGCGTATTTTTACCAACTCCTCCCCTCGAAGAGGAGGAATTGGTGTCGTGCTGCTTGGGGGCGATCGCTCGCGAACGCCACCGCCCCCGATCGGATCACAGCGCCTTGGCCGATCCCGGCGTGTTGACGCCCATCGACTGGAGGTAGCGCTTGATGTTGCGCGCCGCCTGGCGAAGCCGCTGCTCGTTCTCGACCAGCGCGATGCGGACGAAGCCCTCGCCATTCTCGCCATAACCGACGCCCGGCGCGACCGCGACCTTGGCCTCGGTGAGCAACTGCTTGGAAAATTCCAGGCTGCCCAGATGCGCGAGCGCCGGGGGCAGCGGGGCCCAGGCGAACATCGAGGCCTTGGGGCTGGGAATGTCCCACCCCGCCCTGCCGAAGCTCTCGACCAGCACGTCGCGGCGCTTGTGATAAAGCTGGCGGTTCTTCTCGACGATATCCTGCGGCCCGTTGAGCGCGGCGCACGCCGCCGCCTGGATCGGGGTGAAGGCACCGTAATCGAGATACGACTTCACCCGCGTCATCGCCGCGATCAGCTTCCGGTTGCCGACCGCGAAGCCGATCCGCCAGCCCGCCATCGAATAGGTCTTGGACAGCGAGGTGAACTCGACCGCCACGTCCTTGCCGCCCTTGACCTGCAGGATCGAAGGGGTCGGATTGCCGTCATAATAGAGCTCGGAATAGGCGAGGTCGCTCAGCACCCACAGTTCGTGCTTCTTCGCGAAGGCCACGAGGCGTTCGTAGAATGCCAGGTCCACCGTCTCGGCGGTCGGATTGGACGGATAATTGACCACCAGTACCGAGGGGCGCGGCACGGTGAAGTGCATCGCCCGCTCCAGGCTCTCGAAATAGGCCTCGTCGGGGGTCGTCGGCACCGCGCGGATCGTCGCGCCCGCGATGATAAAGCCGAAGGTGTGGATCGGATAGGAGGGATTGGGGGCCAGGATCACGTCGCCCGGCGCGGTGATCGCGGTGGCGAGGCTGGCCAGCCCCTCCTTCGACCCCATGGTGACGACGACCTCGGTCTCCGGGTCCAGATCGACGCCGAAACGACGGCCATAATAATTGGCCTGGGCACGGCGCAGACCGGGAATCCCCTTCGACTGGGAATAGCCGTGCGCGTCGGGCTTCTGGATCACCTCGATCAGCTTTTCCAGGACGTGGGGCGGCGGCGGCAGGTCGGGATTGCCCATCCCTAAGTCGATGATGTCCTCACCGCCCGCGCGCGCCGCCGCCCGCATCGCGTTGACTTCGGCGATGACATAGGGCGGCAGGCGCTTGATGCGGTAGAACTCTTCGGACATGGGTCCCTCAATGTAACGATTTGGGACCCGGACCTTAGCGTCTTTCGTTTGGCAACGCGACCCGACATGATGGCGCAATATCCTGACGCCAATATGGCGCACGACGAACGAGAGGATGCGGATGACCCCCGGCGAGACGAAAGCCCCCAATGCGGCCGGCACCCTCCCCACGCTGGAGGAGTTGCAGCACTGGACCTGGGTGATGGGCCGCGCGCAACAGATGATGATGGAGGCCGCGCTGACCCCTCCGCCCGAGGGGGTGCCGGTGGTGCCGGGCTTCAACGATCCCGCGACGATCGGGCGCGTGCGCGACTTCTGGTCCGATTCGATGAAGCTGTGGCAGCGTTTCGTCGACCCCGCAGCAGAGCCCAGCGTGCCCCCCAAGCCCGACCGCCGGTTCAAGGCCGAGCAGTGGCAGTCGCCGCTCTTCGACTGGATACGGCAAAGCTATCAGATGGTCTCTGACCATATGCTGCGCGGTGTTGATGCGCTGGAGGGCGTCGACCCCAGGCAGAAGGAGCAGATCCGCTTCGCCGCGCAAGGCTTTATCGACGCGATGAGCCCGACCAACTTCCCCGCGACCAACCCGGAAGTGCTCGACAAGATCGCCGAGACGCGCGGCGAGAACCTGCTGAAGGGTTTGCAGAACATGCTCGCCGACATGGGGCGCGGGCAGCTGACCCACAGCGATTCGAGCGCGTTCGAGGTCGGCCGCAACCTGGCCGCCACGCCGGGCAAGGTGGTGAAGCGCAACTATTTGTACGAACTGATCCACTATACCCCGACCACCGAGCAGGTGGCGGCGGTGCCGATCGTGATCTTTCCGCCCTGGATCAACCGCTTCTACATCCTCGACCTCGCGCCCGAGAAAAGCCTGATCAAATGGCTGGTCGACCAGGGATTCAGCGTCTTCATGGTGTCGTGGAAATCTGCCGACGCGACGATGAAGGACGTGATGTGGGACGATTATGTCGCGGCCCAGGTCGATGCGATCGACACGGTGCGCGAGCTGCTGGAGGTCCCATCGGTCCACACTGTCGGTTATTGCGTGGCGGGCACGACGCTGGCCGCGACGCTGGCCTATCTGTCGGCCCAGAGCCAGGCGGAGAAGGTCGCCAGCGCCACCTTCTTCACCGCGCAGGTCGACTTTTCCAAGGCGGGCGAACTGCTCCACTTCATCGATGACGAACAGTTGAAGATGATCGCGACGCTGTCGCCCGACGGCTTTCTCGACGGGCGCTATCTGGCGATGACCTTCAACCTGCTGCGCGGGCGCGACCTGATCTGGAACTACGTCACCAACAACTATCTGCTGGGGCGCGATTATGTGCCGTTCGACCTGCTCCACTGGAACGGCGACGTCACCAACCTGCCCGCCAAGTGGCACCTCGCCTATCTGACCGACCTGTACCGCGACAATCTGTTGATGCAGCCCGGCGCGATGACGATCGGCGACGTGCCGCTCGACCTGACCAGGGTGGCCACCCCCGCCTATGTCCAGGCGGGTCGCGAGGATCATATCGCGCCGCCCGAAAGCGTGTGGAAGATCACCGAGGCGTTCACCGGGCCCTTGCGCTTCGTGCTGGCCGGATCGGGGCATATCGCGGGCGTGGTGAACCCGCCCGCCTCGGGCAAATATCAATATTGGACCAACGACCAGCCCGCCGCGAACCTGACCGAGTTCGTGGCGGGCGCGACCGAAACCAAGGGGAGCTGGTGGCCGGACTGGGCCGCCTGGCTGCGCCAGCGCGACTCGGCCACCGTGGCGGCGACGGGCGCGCGCATACCGGGCGAGGGCAGCCTCGCAGCACTCGACGAAGCGCCCGGACGCTACGTCCGACAGCGTTAGTTTCGGTTTTGTTGCACTGCACAATAGACTTGATTTTGCACCTGCGAATCGCTATTGTGCAGCGCAACAAATCGGGAGAGCGCTCTTGGACAAGAACAAGCCGACCGTGCCTGCTGCCAAGGCGCCAGCCAAAGCCGCGCCCAAGGCCAGCCGCGCGACGAAACCGGTCGCGGCCAAGACGTTGCCGGGCCTGCCCTCCAATCCCGTGCCTTCGCCCAAGGCCGCCGCTCCGACCGCGCCGCTGACCCCGCCCGCCGCGGAGCCGGTCGCGGCCAAGGTGGCGGCAGAAGCACCGAAGGTTGCCGTTGCGGCAAAGCCCGCACCGGTCGCCAAGGCACCTGCGGCCAAGGCCCCCGCCCCCAAGGCGGACCCCGCCAAGCCGAAGGTCGAGGCGGCGGTGGAGCCCGAGGTGAAGGCCCCGGCTCCGCAGCCCGCGCCCGAACCCGCTGCCAAGGTGACGGCCCCCGAAGTTTCTTCCCCGACCGCCGCGGTTTCGGCGGACTCAAAGCCCAAGGACAAGATCATGGACGCCACGAGCACCATCGAAAACGCCGCCAAGGATACCGCCGCCAAGACCCAGGCGATGTTCGGCGAGGCCCAGGCCCGCACCCAGGCCGGCATGGAAAAGAGCGCCAAGCTGTTCGAAGACATGATTGCCTTCAACAAGGACAATCTGGAAGCCGTGGTCGAATCGTCGAAGATCGCCGCCAAGGGCGCCGAGACGCTGGGCCACAGCGCCGCCGACTATGCCAAGCGCTCGTTCGAAACCGCCAGCCAGACGCTGCAGACCCTGTCGTCGGTCAAGTCGCCGACCGAGTTCATGAAGCTGCAGTCGGACTTCGCCCGCTCGGCCTTCGACTCGATGGTCGCCGAGACCTCGCGCTCGACCGAGCATATGATGAAGCTGGCCGGCGAGATCGCCCAGCCGATCAGCAACCGCTTCGCGGTCGCCGCCGAGAAGATGAAGACCGTCGCGTAAATCGCTGACGTTTTCCTTCGCGGAAATGAAAGGGGGCGGTCACTGCGGTGGCCGCCCTTTTTCTATGGGGTGGGTGAGGCACACTGAGCGACTCGCCCGTGGCCTGCCCTCCCCCATCCCCTCCCGCCTGCGGGAGGGGAGCGGCAAGATCGGACGGTTTGAATAATTCTCAACCGCGCTCCTTGGCACGCCCCTCCCGCAGGCGGGAGGGGATGGGGGAGGGCATGGTGTCTCACCGAAACCAACACGCGCCAACACCCCACTGGCATCCCGCCCCCTTCGCGCCTACATTCCCACCATGTCGTTCTTCGGCCGCTTCTCCCCCGTCCGCGCGATCCGCGACCTGCGATTCTTCCTGTCGCAGCGCCATCCCTATGAGCTCGTCTTCCTGATGATCGCGGTCGGGATCACCGGCTTCTTCATCTACGCCTTTGCGCGGGACGATTATGTGCCGGTGCCGTACCGGCCCGACATCATCTATGTCGAACAATGGCCCGCCGATCGCACCGATGCCCAGATCCGTGCGCAGCAGAAGATCGACTATGTGAAGAAGAAGCAGGAGCTGGCCGAGGTGAAGGCTGCCGAGGAGCAGCGCCGCGCCGAGTTCAAGAAGGTCGACGATGCGCTGACCAAGTGGGGCTTCTGACCGATCAGCGATGGATGGGCGTGGCGCTGGCGCTGGCGGATCGCGGCGTCGGGCGGACCGCGCCCAATCCCAATGTCGGCTGTGTCATCATTCGTGACGGCCGGGTCGTCGGTCGCGGTTGGACGCAGCCCGGTGGTCGTCCCCATGCCGAGGCGATGGCACTGGCCCAGGCGGGCGAGGCGGCACGCGGCGCCACCGCCTATGTCACGCTGGAGCCTTGCGCGCATGTGTCGACTCGCGGGCCCGCCTGCTCCGACCTGCTGATCGCGCATGGGATCGCGCGCATCGTCGCGGGCGCGGGCGACCCCGATCCCCGCACCAACGGCCGGGGGTTCGCCCGCGCCCGCGCCGCCGGGATCGCGGTCACGACCGGGGTGCGCGAGGCGGAGGCGCGCGCGATGATCGCGGGCTTCCTGACCCGCCGGGCCAAGGGTCGCCCCTTCGTCACGCTGAAACTCGCCACCTCGCTCGACGGCAAGATCGCACGGCCCGATGGGACAAGCCGCTGGATCACCGGACCGGAGGCGCGCGCGCATACCCATTTGGAGCGCAGCCGCCACGAAGCGATCCTGGTCGGGCGCGGCACGCTGGAGGCCGATTCGCCCAGGCTCGACGTTCGCCTGCCCGGCCTCGAATCGCGCGCGCCCCGCCGTATCCTGCTGTCCCGCACCGCCGAACCCGGTTGGGAGACCATCGGCGATCCCGCCGCCATCGCCGATCTGGCGGGCGTCGACCGGCTGATGATCGAGGGCGGTGCGAAAACAGCTTCCGCTTTCTTGGCCGCCGATCTGGTCGATCGGCTGTTGCTCTACCGCGCGCCGATCCTGATCGGCGAGGGTCGCGCGGCGCTGGGCGATATCGGCTTGCACCGGCTGGCCGAGGCGCATGGTCGCTGGCGGCTCACCGACTCGCGGATGCTTGGCAGCGACCGGTTGGAGGTCTACGAGCGCGACTGATATGTTTACCGGGATCGTCACCGACATCGGCTCCGTCACCGCCGTGGAAACGCGCGGCGACACGCGAGTCGTCATCGCCACCGCCTATGACACGGGCTCCATCGACCTGGGCGCGTCGATCGCCTGTTCGGGCGTCTGCCTGACCGTGGTCGAGAAAGGCCCGAACTGGTTTGCGGTCGACGTCTCGGCCGAGACGATCGGGCGCACCGCCGACCAGTGGACCATGGGCCGCCCCCTCAACCTCGAACGCGCGATGAAGCTGGGCGACGAGCTGGGCGGGCATATCGTGACCGGCCATGTCGACGGCGTCGGCCATGTCGTCTCGGTCGCCGAGGAAGGCGGATCGCACCGGGTCTTCGTGACCGTGCCCACCGACCTTGCCCCGTTCATGGCGACCAAGGGTTCGGTGACGGTCGACGGCGTCTCGCTGACCGTCAACAGCGTCGAAGACCGTGCCGACGGGACCGTCATCGGCCTGAACATCATCCCCCACACCGCCGCCGTCACCACGCTGGGCGGCATCACCCAAGGCCAGCGCGTCAATATCGAGATCGACGTGCTCGCCCGTTACCTGCAGCGCATGGAGCATTATCGTGGCCGCTAATCCCGACGCCCTGGCCGGTCTGCGGCGCGGTTTCCTGTCCAGCCCCGAAGAGATCATCGACGAGGCGCGCAACGGCCGCATGTTCATCCTGGTCGATGACGAGGACCGAGAGAACGAAGGCGACCTGGTCATCCCCGCCCAGATGGCGACGCCCGAAAAGGTCAACTTCATGGCGCGGCACGGGCGCGGGCTGATCTGCCTGGCGATGACGCGCGAGCGGGTCGACACGCTCGGCCTGCCACTGATGAGCCCGAAGAACGGGACGCGGCATGAAACCGCCTTCACCATCTCGATCGAGGCGCGCGAGGGCGTGACGACCGGCATTTCGGCGGCCGACCGGGCGCGGACCATCGCGGTGGCGATCGATTCGAACCACGGTGCCGATGCGCTGGTGACGCCGGGCCATGTCTTCCCGCTGGTCGCGCGCGACGGCGGCGTGCTGGTGCGCGCAGGCCATACCGAGGCGGCGGTCGACGTCGCGCGGCTGGCCGGCCTGAACCCCTCGGGCGTGATCTGCGAGATCATGAACGAGGACGGGACGATGGCGCGGATGGACGACCTGGTGTCGTTCGCGCAGCTCCACAATCTGAAGATCGGCACGATCCGCGACCTGATCGCCTATCGCCGCCGCTACGACCATCTGGTCGAGTTGCAGTCGGAGGCCACCTTCGAAAGCGAATGGGGCGGCACCTGGACCGCGCGCGCCTATCGCAACAAGGCGACGGGCACCGAGCAGGTGGCGCTGGTCAAGGGCAAGCTCGACACCACGCAACCCGTGCTGGTGCGGATGCACGCGCTGTCGCCCTTCGCCGACGTGTTCGGCGAGGCAGGCGCGCGCGGCGCGCTGCTCGCCAAGTCGATGCGCATGATCGCCGAGGAAGGCGCGGGCGTGATCGTCGTCATCAACCGCCCGCGCACCGACGCCTTCACCACCGCTGTCCGCCTGAAGGCGGGTGAGGAGGTGCAGATCGATATGGAGGAACTGCGCGATTACGGCGTCGGCGCGATGATCCTCGCCGAAATGGGCGTGCAGGACATGGTGCTGCTGACCAACACCCACCACACGCTGATCGGGCTCGACGGCTATGGCCTGTCGATCGTCGGCGAACGTCGCATCGAGAATTTTGAGGGAGACGCCTGATGGCGCATGTGTTGATCGTCGAGGCGCGTTTCTACGAGCATCTGAACGACCTGCTGCTGGCGGGTGCGCGTGCCGCGATCGAGGAAGCGGGCCACAGCCATGAGACGATCACCGTCCCCGGCGCGCTGGAGATTCCCGGCGCGGTGGCGATGGCGGCCGATACCGGACGCTATGACGCATTCGTTGCGATCGGCGTGGTGATCCGCGGCGAGACCTATCATTTCGAGATCGTGTCGAACGAGAGCGCGCGCGGCCTGATGGCGCTGACCATGGACGGCCTGCCGATCGGCAACGGCATCATCACCACCGAGAACGAGGCGCAGGCGCTGACCCGCGCCCGCCCGGACGAAAAGAACAAGGGCGGCGAAGCGGCCAAGGCGGCGCTTGCCATGCTGGCGCTGAAGGGCCGGTTCGGATGACAATCCCCGTCCTCCAGACCGAGCGGTTGACCTTGCGGCCTCCCTCGGCGGAGGATTTCGAGGCCTGGGCAGCCTTTCATACCGAGGAGGACACGATGCGCTTCCTCGGCGGCGTGCAGAAACGCGGGGCGGCGTGGCGCAATATGTGCACCATGGTCGGCGCGTGGCATGTGCGCGGCTTTGCGATGTTCTCGGTGATCGAACGCGACACCGGCCGCTGGGTGGGCCGGATCGGCCCGTGGCAGCCAGAGGGCTGGCCGGGGCGCGAGGTCGGCTGGGGCATCGCTCGCGCGTTCGCCGGGCGCGGCTATGCCTATGAGGCGGCGTGCGCGGCGATGGACTATGCCGTCGACACACTCGGCTGGGATCATGTGATCCATACCATCGACCCGGACAATAGCGGCTCGATCAAGCTGGCGCAGCGGCTGGGTTCGGTGAATCAGGGGCCAGTCAGCCTGCCCGCGCCGCTCGAGGATTTCCGCGTCGACGCCTGGGGCCAGAGCGCCGACCAGTGGCGCGCAAGACGGGCGCGCACCACCGCATGACCGACATGCCGCCCACCCGCTTTCGCGTCGTCGAGCGGGGGCGGCGGCTGGAGGTGATCGACACCCAGGCGGGCCAGACGCCGCCTGCGCGTCGGGCGGAAGCACCGCGCCCGATGGAGGGCGGCAAGCCCCGGTTCAGGCTGCCCGAGAAGATACGCTTCGACGGCGGCGGTTCCTGGGCGACCGACAGTTTCTACGACACGAAGGGGCCGCGTACCCTGACGTTGGACGCGGGCGCTATGCGCAAGCTGCGCTATGCGGGGGCCGGGCTGGTGGCCTTGGTGATCGTGTGGGCGCTGCTGGCCGCGATCCTGCCCGCTCTGTGGGGGGCACCGCTGCTGCTGATCAATTCCAAGGTGCGCGACACGCTGCGGGAGCAGGCGACGACATTCATCGACGGGCTGGATAGCGACGAATAGCGCGCACCTCCGTTTTTGCTGATCGCGATGATGTCTGCTCGTGCAAAGGGTCCACCCCGGCGGAGGCCGGGGTGGTCGCCGTAAGAATGCGGGGCGGGAAGCGATATGCCCCCGCCCCCTCACCTCACGCCGCGCGATTCTGCTCGGCGAGCGTCGGGTAATCGATATACCCCTCCGGCCCCTGGCTGTACCAGGTCTTCATATCGCTCTCGTTGAGCGACGCGTCGGTGCGCAGCCGCTCGGGCAGGTCGGGGTTCGCCAGGAAGGTGCGGCCGAACGCGATGCCGTCCGCGACACCCGAATCGAGCGCCTTTTGCGCCTTTTCGCGGCTGTCATAGTCGCTGTTCAGGATCAGCGGCCCCTTGAAGACTTCGCGGATCTGCGGCGAGAGCTTGGGCACGTCGGTCTTGCCGAACGTCCCGTCAGGTCCCGGCTCGCGCAGTTCGAGGAAGGCGATGCCCAGGTCCGACAGCATCTTGGCCGCGGGCACGAAGACCGAGGCGGGATCGCTGTCGTCCACACCCTGGCTGTCACCATTGGGGGACAGGCGAACGCCGACCCGCTCCTTGCCCGCGACGGCGATCACCCGTTCGGTGATTTCGCGGAGCAGGCGGATGCGGTTTTCGGGGCTGCCGCCATATTCGTCCTCGCGGGTATTGGCCCCGTCGCGCAGGAATTCGTCGACCAGATAGCCGTTGGCGGCATGGATCTGCACCCCGTCGAACCCGGCGGCCAGCGCATTGCGCGTCGCCCGCTCGTAATCCTCAAGCAGACGCGGGATTTCCGAGAGTTCGAGCGGCCGAGCCGTCTCGAAGTCCTTCTTGCCCTCATAGGTATGCGCCTGCCCCTCGGTACGGGTGGCGGAGGATGAAACCGGCTGCGTGCCCGTCACCGAGCTATGTACCTGACGGCCCATATGCCAGAGCTGGGCGACGATCCGGCCGCCCGCCTTGTGCACGGCGTCGGTCACGGGCTTCCATGCCTCGACCTGCTCGTCACTCCACAAGCCCGGCGCATAGGGCCAGCCCAGGCCCTCGCGGCTGATACCGGTAGCCTCCGAGATGATCAGGCCCGCACTGGCGCGCTGGGCGTAATATTGCGCCATGATCGGCGTCGGCACCGCTTCCCGTGTGGCGCGGGCGCGGGTGAGCGGCGCCATCAGGATACGGTTGGGGGCGTGGATCGCCCCGAGATCGATGGGGTCGAAGAGCGTTGGCATCAGAATGCAATCCTTTCGCGGCCTTTCCGGCCTGACGCAACGCAGATAGGGCGTTAAGGGACCCCATGCCCGTGTCCGCCCCCCCAAGAAAAAATGAGCGCGTTGAAAGCGCTGGTCTATCGGGCCGGAGCGGAACCAACCCATTGCCTTCGACACCGCCGCTCGCTTTCGCGGCGGTCATCCTCGCCAATGTCGCGCTCGCCTTCGGACCGCTGCTGGTCCGCATGGCCGATACCGGGCCGGTCGCATCGGCCTTCTGGCGGATCACCCTGGCCGCCCCGGTACTGGTGCTGATCGCGCTGGTCGGGCGTGCGAGACCGCGAATGCCGGGCAAGGGACAGGCGGGGTTGTGGGCGCTGCTGCTGATCGGCGGGATCGCCTTTGCGGGCGATCTGGGCACCTGGCACATCGGAATCCGCCAGACGACGATGGCCAACGCCACGCTGTTCGGCAATTCGGCGACCTTCATCTTTCCGCTCTATGGCTTCCTCGTCGCGCGGGCCTGGCCGTCGCGCACCCAGGGTCTTGCCCTGATCCTGGCCGCGATCGGTGCCGGGTTGCTGATGGGGCGCAGCTATCAGGTCGATCCGCGCCATCTGGTCGGTGACCTGCTGTGCGTGCTGGCGGGCATCCTCTATGCGCTGTATTTCATCCTGATGTCGCGGGTGCGGGTGTCCATGCCGCCGGTCGCGGCGCTCGCCTGGTCGACCATGGCCAGCATCGTGCCGCTGTTCGTCTTCGCCACGCTGCTGGGCGAGCGGGTGTGGCCCGGTCACTGGAGCGCGCTGATCCTGCTGGCACTGGGGAGCCAGATCATCGGCCAGGGGTTGATGATCTATGCGCTGGGCCTGCTCAGCCCATTGGTCGTCGGCCTCGCGCTGCTGGTGCAGCCGATCGTGGCGACGGCGATCGGCTGGGTGGTATATGGCGAGACGCTGGCGCTGCCCGATCTGGTCGGCGTGGCGATGGTCGCCATCGCGCTGGTGATGGTACGGCGCGGATCGAGCGGGACGGTTGCCAAGCCGGGCGCCAAAGCCGAACGACAGGATGACGGGTAAGATGATGACCGAGGCTGCCATGACCGATGTTCAGGACCTGACTCTCGACGAGGTGCGCGTGGCGCTGGCCGAGGGGATCGCCGCCAATGCCGCGTTCGACGGCTGGGGCGACGATGCGCGCGACATGGCGGCGGATGCGGCCGGGATCGACCGCGACATTGCGCGACTCGCATTCAAGGACAGCGCCGTCGCGATGATCGACGCCTGGTTCGCGCAGATCGACGCGGCGATGGTCGAGTCGGTGCCCGTCGAACGGGCCGCGCAGATGAAGATTCGCCAGCGCATCACCGCGCTGGTCGAGGCACGGCTGGCCGCCGTCGCCCCGAATCGCGAGGCGTTGCGCCGCGCGCTGACGATCCTGGCGATGCCGCAGAACGCCGCGAGCGGCGCGCGACTCGGCTGGCGGACGGTCGATACGATCTGGGCACAGGCCGGCGACACCGCCACCGACTATAACCACTATACCAAGCGCGCGACGCTGTTCGCGGTCTATGCCTCGACCATCGCGGTGTTCCTGAACGACGAGAGCGAGGATCATGCCGATACGCGCGCCTTCCTGGCGCGTCGGATCGACGGGATCATGCGGTTCGAGAAGTGGAAGGCGGGCATGGCCAAGCGGGGCGAGAACATGCCGAGCCTGTCGCGGTTTATCGGGCGGTTGCGGTATCCGGCGGTGTAAGGGTCGGGCGCTCCCCTGGCCTTCGACTTCGCACAAACTGGACGGAGCGAGGCAATGGGGCCTGGCATAGACATCCGTTCGCACCGAGCGAAGTCGAAGTGCACGCCCCGAACCCGCCCAAACCCGTCATCCATTTCACCAGCGGGTAATTGATAATCAATCGCACTGTGGTTATGTACACCCCATGGCGATGCTCAGCAGTCTCGAAACCCTTCCCCGGCGGCAACCGGCGACCGTGGCCGCGATCGACTGGACGCAGCTGGCGCTGCCCGAGGCGCGGCGCCTGCGCGAACTGGGTTTCGACGAGGGCGTCGGGATCGAGGTGTTGCACCGCGCGACCCTGGGCGGCGGGCCGATCGCCTGTCGGATCGGCCGGATGACCGTGGCGTTGCGTCGCCGAGTCGCGGCCTCGATCCGCGTCGCGACGGGCGCTTGAGGTCCAACCGACCATAATGAACGCCGCACCGCTGGTCGCGCTCGTCGGCAACCCTAATGCCGGCAAAAGCGCCCTGTTCAACGCGCTCACCGGCGCGCGACAGAAGGTGGGCAACTATCCCGGCGTCACGGTCGAGCGGCATTCGGGCCGACTCGTGCTGGACGATGGCCGCCCGATCGAACTGGTCGACCTGCCCGGCGCCTATAGCCTCGACCCCGGCAGCCTGGACGAGGAGGTCACGCGCAACGTCGTCATGGGATCGCAGGCGGGCGAGCGTCGCCCCGACGCGATGGTCGTCGTGGTCGATGCCGCCAATCTCGACAACCACCTGCGCTTCACGCTTCAACTGATCGCGCTCGGCCTGCCGGTCGTGGTCGCGCTCAACATGGTCGACCTGGCCGAGCGCGACGGCCTGACACTCGACGCCGACATCCTCGCGCGTGAGCTGGGCGTGGCGGTCATTCCCACCGTGGCGGTGCGCCGTCGCGGCCTGGACGCACTGAAGGCCGAGATCGACCGGCTGGTCAGCCAGCAGCGCGGGCACGCCGTCGCGGCCGCCGACAAGATCGACGACATCGTCACGCTGCAACGCCGCGCGCGCCAGATCGCCGCGACCGCGACGGTGGCCGAGACGCCGACCCGCCGCTGGACGCACATGCTCGACTCGGTCGCGCTGCATCCCGTGGTCGGGCCGATCCTGCTGGTCGGCCTGCTCTTCATCATGTTCCAGGCGGTCTTCGCCTGGTCCGAGGCGCCGATCGGCTGGATCGAACAGGGCTTCGTCTGGCTGGAGGCGCAGGTGGGCGCCGCCTTGCCGGAAGGCTGGGTCCGCAGCCTGATCACCGACGGCCTGATCGCCGGTGTCGGTGCGGTCATCGTTTTCCTGCCGCAGATCCTGATCCTGTTCCTGTTCATCCTGGTGCTGGAGGCGACCGGCTATATGGTCCGCGCCGCCTTCCTGATGGACCGGCTGATGGCGCAGGTGGGCCTTTCGGGCCGTGCCTTCATCCCGCTGCTGTCGTCCTTCGCCTGCGCGGTGCCGGGGATCATGGCGACGCGGACGATCGATGACGAGAAGGACCGGCTGACCACCATCCTGATCGCGCCACTGATGACCTGCTCGGCGCGACTGCCGGTCTATACGATCATCATCGGTGCGTTCATTCCCGACCGGCAGGTGCTGCCCTTCGTGGGGTTGCAGGGACTGGTGCTGCTCGGCCTCTATCTGATGGGCATCGTCGGCGCGTTCTTCGCGGCGCTGCTGCTGCGCCGGACGGTCACCAAGGGTGCGTCGTCGGGCTTCATGATGGAAATGCCCAAATATCAGTGGCCGCATATCCGCGACGTGGCCCTGGGCCTGTGGAGCCGCGCGCTGATCTTCCTGAAGCGCGCCGGGACCACCATCGCGTTGACCACCGTCATCCTGTGGGCGCTGCTGTCCTTCCCCAAGCCGCCGGAAGGCTCGGGGATCTCGCCGGTCAATTACTCGATCGCAGGCCGCATCGCGAGCGGGATCGAGGTCGTGGTCCGCCCGATCGGCTTTAATCGCGATATCGCCCTGGCCCTCGTCCCCGCCATGGCGGCCCGCGAGGTCGCGGTCGCGGCGATCGGCACCGTCTATGCCATCGACGATACCGAGCATGAGGGCGGGCAGAAGGCGATGACCGACAAGCTCAAGCGCAACTGGTCGATCCCCACCGCGCTCGCCTTCCTGATGTGGTTCGTCTTCGCGCCGCAGTGCATCTCGACCATCGCGGTGACACGCCGCGAAACCAATGGCTGGAAATGGCCCGCCTTCATGGTGGGCTACCTTTTCGTGACCGCCTATGTCATGGCGGGCATCACATATTGGCTGGCCGTATTCGCCGGCCTTTAGACCAAGCACAGGACTGATACATGGCGGGCAGCGTCAACAAGGTGATTCTCGTCGGCAATCTGGGACGCGATCCCGAGAGCCGCTCCTTCCAGAATGGCGGCAAGGTGGTCGAACTGCGCATCGCCACGTCCGAGTCGTGGAAGGACCGCAACAGCGGCGAGCGCAAGGAAAAGACCGAGTGGCACACGGTCAAGATCTTCAACGAAGGTCTGGCCAATGTCGCCGAGCGTTTCCTGCGCAAGGGCTCCAAGGTGTACATCGAAGGCGCGCTGACCACCCGCAAGTGGCAGGACCAGCAGGGTAACGACCGTTACTCGACCGAGGTGACGCTGCAGGGCTTCAACTCGGTGCTGACCATGCTCGACGGCCCCGGCGGCGGCCAGGGCGGCGGCGGCGGTCGTGGCGGCAGCGACTTTGGCGGCGGTGACGATTTCGGCGGCGGCGACTTCGGTGGCGGGTCGAGCGGCTATGGCGGCGGGAGCGGCGGCAACCGTGGCGGCGGCGCGGGCAGTTCCGGCGGCACGGCGCCGAGCGGGAACGGCGGCAATCGTGGCGGGTTCGGACAGGGCGGCGGTTTCGCCGACGATCTGGACGACGACGTTCCGTTCTGATCGGGCGCGTCCCATCAGGTAAAGAACATGCAGGATACGGGGTTACACGAGGATCGGGGCGCAGATCATGGGAATGGGGGGATGGACATGCTCGACCCCCTGACCATCCCCGAGGAGACGCGGGCCGCGATAATCCAGGCCTATGACCTGTCGGGCTATCGCGACAGCGGTTGCCTGGACGATTTGGCGGCGTTTGCGGCCGAATTGTGCGGCACCCCCGTCGCGCTCATCAGTCTGGTCGAGGAAGAAACTCAGCAATTCCTGGCGGCGATCGGCTTTGACGAGGCTCGAACGCCACGCGATACCTCGTTCTGTGCCCATGCCATGGTCGCGGGCGACCCGGTGATGGTCATCCCCGACGCCAGCACGGACCCGCGTTTCCTCGACTTCCCACTGGTGTCGGGGCCGCCCCATATCCGTTTCTATGCGGGCGCGCGTCTCGTGTCGCGCGAAGGCGTGCCGCTGGGCGCGATCTGCGTCATATCGCCCGAGCCCCGGCCGGAGGGGCTGACCCATTTCCAATATTGCGGACTGGAAATCCTGGCGACCGCCGTCATGGGCCGGTTGCAGGATCGTCGCGCCCAGCTGGAATATGAGCGCACCGTCGAGGCGTCCGAAGCGCGCGTCGCCGACAGCGAGCAGCGCTTCCGCACGCTGGCCGATACCATGCCGCAAATGGTCTGGTCGACGCTGCCCGACGGTTTCCACGACTATTACAACGCCCGCTGGTATGATTTTACCGGCATGCCCGATGGTTCGACCGATGGCGAAGGCTGGAGCGGCATGTTCCATCATGACGATCAGGACCGGGCCTGGGCGCGCTGGCGACATAGCCTGACAACCGGCGAGCCCTATCAGATCGAATATCGCCTGCGCCATCGCGACGGCACCTATCGATGGGTCCTGGGGCGCGCATTGCCGATCCGCGACGCCGAGGGGCGGATCATCCGCTGGTTCGGCACCTGCACCGACATTCACGAGCAGAAACTGGCGCTGGAAGAACGCGAGATCGTCAGCCAGGAACTCAGCCACCGGATCAAGAACATCTTTGCGGTGATCTCGGGCCTGATCGCCTTTGCCGCGCGCAGCCATCCGGACTTTTCGGTAATCGCGCGCGATCTGCGCGACCGGATCACCGCGCTGGGCCGCGCGCACGACTTCGTCCGCCCGCATAGTGCCCAGTCACGGCCCAAGGCGCGGCAGGACTCGCTGCATGGATTGCTCGGCGACCTGTTCGAACCTTACCGCGATGGCGAGGCCAGCTTGCGTATCCATGTCGCGGGTGACGATGTGCCGGTCGACGACCGCTCGGCAACGCCGTTGGCGCTGCTATTCCATGAACTGGCGACCAATGCCGCCAAATATGGCGCGCTGTCGGCGATCAACGGCCATGTCACACTGTCGAGCCATTGCCGGGGCGAGATGGTCACGCTCTGCTGGCAAGAACGTGACGGCCCGCAGCTGGAGGCCACGCCCGCCCATGCCGGTTTCGGCTCGCAACTGGTCGAATTGTCGGCGGTTCGCCAGCTGGGCGGAACGGTACGGCGTGACTGGCAGCGCGAGGGGCTGGTCGTGACGATCGACGTGCCGCTGGCCGCCTTCAGCCGACCGCCCGGAACAGGCCCCTGTCGCTAGAATTTGATCCATCCAATTCGAAGCGCCACCCCGGCGGAAATAACGCTACAGGTCTGGTCCGGTGGATCAAACTCTGGGGACAGCCGCCCCTTTCCATGCCTCGCATCGCACCCCTTCCCTTGGCGGGAAGGCGTAGAGACCAAATAGTCTGAAGCGGGTTATTTCGGGAAACGGGCGGAACCATGCGTTCCGGCCAACATCAGAATTCAACGGCCCGCCGGGGCGCTCACATCACCATACCGAGCGGGATGACGTCCTCGTTCGGGGCCGCCGACTGGCCCGCCGCCATTGCGGCTGCGGCCAGGATCGCGCGTTCGCTGAACGGCTTGCGGATATAGCCCAGCGCCTTGATGTCCGATCCGATCTGCGACGGGTTGGCGGTCACGAACACGATCGTCACGCCGAAATCATCGGCCAGCCGACGCGCGATCTCGGGCCCCGTCGCACCGTCGCGCAGGTTCACGTCGACAAAGGCAAAGGAGCAGCCGGGCGCGGTTTCAAGAGCGGTGCGGCTATCCGCCGCGATCCCGGCCACGTTATAGCCGGCATCGGTCAGAATGCGCTCCAGATCGAGGGCTACGAATATCTCGTCTTCCACGATCAGGGCGGTTTGGCTCATGTCAAATTCCCGTCACTTTCGTCCTCAACAGTCTTGATCCAAATAAAGTTCCGCAACTGTCGCCGTTTCAGCGACGTAACAGGAAAACGGCATGTTCGGCGCGGAAATTGGCCGCCGCCGCGCTGGTCGGGCGGCCACGCGACAGGAACCAGCTGCCCTCGACGGTGATCCGGCGCTCGCGGACGAAGGCCCGGAAATCGTCGATCGTCACATGGTGGATGTTGGGCGTGTCATACCATTGTTCGGGCAGCAGCGGCGTCACCGGCATCCGCCCGCCCCACAGCAGCGACAGCCGCACCCGCCAATGCGCGAAGTTGGGGAAGGAGACGAAGGCGCGGTTGCCGATGCGCAGCAGGTGATCGAGCACATGGTCGGGTGCACGCGCGGTCTGCAACGTCTGGCTGAGGATCGCATAGTCGAACCCCTTGTCGGGATAGCCCGCCAGGTCGATGTCCGCGTCCCCCTGCACCACCGCCAGCCCGCGCCCGACCGCCGAGGCGACATTGGCCGGATCGATCTCCAGCCCGCGAGCGTCCACGCCCGCACCGTCGCGCAGCGCCGCCATCAGCTGGCCGTCGCCACAGCCGATATCCAGGACGCGCGCGCCGCGTGCGACATGCCGCGCGATGATCGCCAGGTCGGGGCGAAGCGGCTCGCTCATGGCTCGGCCCGCAGGAAGCCGTCGATCACCCGGTTCATCTCGGGCGCTTCGAGCAGGAAGGCGTCATGGCCGTAGGGACTGGACAGCTCGACGAAGCTCGCCGCCGCGCCCGCCGCGTTCAGCGCCTGCACCACGGCGCGCGACTCGGCGGTGGGATAGAGCCAGTCGGTGTCGAAGCTGACCAGGCAGAAGCGCGTGGCCGTCCCCCGGAAGGCGTTGGCGAGCAGCCCGCCATGCTCCTCCGCCAGATCGAAATAATCGAGCGCGCGGGTGATATAGAGGTACGAGTTGGCATCGAACCGATCGACGAAGCTCAACCCCTGGTGCCGCAAATAGCTCTCGACCTGGAAATCGGCGTCGAAGCCGAAGCTCTTGGCGCCGTCCGGCCGGTCGGGCCGCGCCTGGAGCCGCCGCCCGAACTTCTCGGTCAGCCCCGCCTCGGACAGATAGGTGATGTGCGCCGCCATCCGCGCGACCGCCAGGCCGGCAGCGGGGGGATCGTTCGATTCGTAATAGGCCCCGCTGCGCCACTTCGGATCGGCCATGATCGCCTGTCGCCCGACCTCGTGAAAGGCGATGTTCTGCGCCGAATGCCGCGCGGTCGAGGCGACCATGACGCACGCGCGCACCCGCTCCGGATAGGTCGCGGCCCAGCTGATCGCCTGCATGCCGCCCATCGAGCCGCCGACCACGGCCTTCAACGGCCCGACGCCCAGATGGTCGAGCAGCATGGCCTGCGCGCGCACCATGTCGCGGATGGTGATGACCGGAAAGCGCATCGCCCAGGGCTCGGCGGTCGAGGGATCGATCGTCGCCGGGCCCGACGATCCCATGCAGCTGCCGATCACGTTCGAACAGATGATGAAGTGCCGCGCCGGGTCGATCGGCTTGCCCTCCCCCACCAGCCGGGTCCACCAGCCGGGCTTACCGGTGCGCGGATGGGGCGAGGCGACATGCTGGTCGCCGGTCAGCGCATGGCAGATCAGGATGGCGTTGGAGCCATCGGCGTTCAACGTGCCATAGGTTTCGTACCCGATCTCGACCGGGGACAGCAGCCCGCCGCCGTCGAGCCGAAGCGGCCCCGGCAGCACGACATGGCGCGACAGACCGAAACGCCGGTCGTCGCTATGAGATAAAGCGGAAACGGAAGCGGCCATGGAGGAATATCCGCTAGGCCGCGATGCTTGGCAACGCAAGGGCGGGGCCGCTATGGCGTTCGCCATGACCGAGCTCAAAGCCCCCGAACCAATCTCCTGGGTCAAGGCGATCGCGCCCTATGTCCCCGGCCGTGCGACGACCGATGACGGGCGCAAGGTCGTCAAACTCTCGGCCAACGAGAATCCGCTGGGCACCAGCGAAAAGGCGCGCGCCGCCTTCGCCGCCGCCGCCGCGCATCTGGAGCGCTATCCCGATCCGGGTGCGACCGCGCTGCGCGAGGCGATCGGCGCGGTCCATGGCCTGGACCCGGCACGGATCATCTACGGCACCGGCTCTGACGAGATCCTGCACCTGGCGGCGGGCGCGTTCGCGGGACCGGGGGACGAAATCATCCATGTCCGCTACGGCTTTGCGGTCTATGAGATCGCGACCCGCCGCGTCGGCGCGGAGCCGGTGGTGGTCGCCGACCATGACTATGCCACCGATGTCGACGCGATCCTGGCCGCCGTGACGGCCAAGACCAAGGTGGTGTTCGTCGCCAACCCCAACAACCCGACCGGCACCTATGCGGGCGCGGGCGAGATCGCGCGGCTCCATGCCGGGCTGCCTAGCCATGTCCTGCTGGTCCTCGACCAGGCCTATGCCGAGTATCTGGAGCCGGGCGAGGATGATGGCGGCCTCGCGCTGGCCGAGCGTGCGGGCAATGTGCTGGTGTCGCGGACCTTCTCGAAGATCCACGGCCTGGCCGCCGAGCGGATCGGATGGGGCTATGCCGCGGCCCCGATTATCGACGCGCTCCACCGTATCCGCGCGCCGTTCAACGTCACCATCGCCGGGCAGAATGCCGCGATCGAGGCGATCCGCGACCGCGCCTTCGTCGAGGCGTCGCGCGCGCACAATGCGAAATGGCTCGGCTGGTTCGAGGAGCAGATCGCGGGCCTGGGCAATGCGGGCCTGCGCTGCGTGCCGTCCAAGGCGAATTTCTCGCTGGTGCTGTTCGAGGGTGAGTTGACCGCCGAGTGCGCCTATCACGGGCTGATGGATGCGGGCTATATCGTCCGCTGGCTGCCCGGACAGGGTCTGGGCCAGGCTCTGCGCATCACCATCGGCGCCGAGGACGAGATGAAGGGCGTGGTTGCTGCGCTGCGTGCCATGGTCGGATCAGAGGGGAAGCGGGCATAATGCTGCCCTTCGCGCGGATCACCATCATCGGGCTCGGCCTGATCGGCTCCTCGGTCGCGCGCGCGACGCGCAAGGCGATGCCGACCGCGCGGATCACCGCCTATGATGCCGACCCGGAGGTGCGCGAGACGGTGCGCGCGCTCGACCTGGCCGACGACGTGGCGGACACGGCGGGGGCGAGCGTGATCGACGCCGACTTCGTCATCCTGTGCGTGCCGGTCGGCGCGATGGGCGCGGTCGCGGCCGAATTCGCCGACGACCTCCCCCAGGACGCGATCGTCTCCGACGTGGGCAGTTGCAAGGCCGCCGTCCTGACCGCGCTGGCCGAGGCGCTGCCCGGCACGACGATCATCCCCGCCCACCCCGTGGCGGGCACCGAGCGCAGCGGACCGGAGGCGGGCTTCGCCACGCTGTTCCAGAAGCGCTGGTGCATCGTCACCCCGCCCGAGGGCGCGGACGAACTGGCGGTCGAGCGGGTGGCGGAATACTGGCGACGGCTGGGCGCCGATGTCGAGCTGATGGCCCCCGACCATCACGACCGGGTGCTCGCCGTCACCAGCCATCTGCCGCACCTGATCGCCTATACGATCGTCGGCACCGCCAGCGACCTGGAGGAAGTGACCCAGTCCGAGGTCATCAAATATTCCGCCGGTGGTTTCCGCGACTTCACCCGCATCGCCGCATCGGACCCGACCATGTGGCGCGACGTGTTCCTGACCAATCGCGAGGCGGTGCTGGAGATGCTCCAGCGCTTCTCGGAGGATTTGAGCCAGCTGCAACGCGCGATCCGCTGGGGCAAGGGGGACGAGCTGTTCGAGTTGTTCAGCCGCACCCGCGCCATCCGCCGCTCGATCATCGACCAGGGCCAGGACGATGCCCGCGAGGATTTCGGGCGGAACCACGAGGGTTGAGATAATCCTCCCCTGCAAGGGGAGGGGGGCCGCCTCGAAGCGGTGGTGGAAGGGCGCCGCCGCGAGCGACGACCTGCATGGAAGCCCCCCCTCCGTCAGGGCTTACGCCCTGCCACCTCCCCGTGCCGGGGAGGATTCCAGCGCATTCATCGCCGCATGCACCTTCGCCTCCGCCTCCGCGCGCGGCAGGCCGGGGGGGATCACCTCACCGAAGCGCAGCGTCACCACGCCGGGCCGCTTGAGTCCTTTCCGCGGCCACACGATCCCCGAATCGGTCGCCACCGGCACCACCGGCATGTTCAGCATCCGATAAAGGCCTGCAAAGCCGGGCTTGAGCGGCGGCGTCTCGCCGGGCTTTACCCGTGTGCCCTCGGGAAAGATCATGATCGCGCGGCCCTGTTTCACCGCGCCCTGCGCATCGCGCATCATGCCGCGCATCGCCTTGGCCGAGGCGTTGCGATCGACGACGATCGCGCCGTATTTGCGGACCGTCCATCCCCAGACCGGGATATTGGCCAGTTCCCGCTTCAGCACCATTGCCGGGCCGTCCAGGATGCGTTGCAGCTCCATCGTCTCGAACATCGCCTGGTGCTTGGCGGGATACAGCGCCGGGGTCGTCGGCCGCGTCCCTTCCACCCTGACCCGGATACCCAGGATCCAGCGCGTGCACAGCCGATGGAATGTCGTCCAGGCCGTGGCCCAGTGCACCACCGCATGACGCCCGCCGACCGCGATCAGCGGCGACAGCAGCGCCATGACCGCCGACACCGGATAGAAGATCGCGACGAACATGATGTTGCGAAGAAGAATCACGCGCCAATCCCCGTCCAAAGCGCGATCCTGCGCAGGATCAGCTTGTTATATTCATTGACCAACGTGCCCATGCGCGGCTCCGACGGCACACCGTCGCCCAGCACCAGCACCTGCTTGTCGAGCGCGGCGATCAATTCCATCTTCGCGCGCGGCAGATGCCAGTCGGAGGTGACCAGCCGCACGGTGCGATAGCGATGCTGACGCACCCAGGTCGCCGTTTCCTCGGCATTGGAGCGGGTGTCGACCGCCTCGCCGCCCAGGTCGATGCAGCAGGCGAACAGCGACGGCGACGTGCGATAGGTCCGCGCCAGGTCGATCGGCCGCACGCCCGGCGCGACGCCGGTGACCAGCATCCGCTTGGCCTGATGCGCCTTGAGCAGCGCGATCCCGCGATCGATCCGCCCCGGCCCGCCGGTCGGCACCACGATCGCATCGGTGGTGTTGTTCTCCAGCGGGTGCGGCAGGGTCAGCATGAAGGCCGCGAAGCCCAGGCACCAGGCAAGCGCCGCCAGACCGATCAGCCGCAGCATCAGAGCATCCGCCGCATCTGGCGCAACACCGCCAGCCGCGCCGCGACAACCGCCAGCGCGACGAAGCCGAAGGGCAACGCGGTCAACATGCCCAGGTCGGCGACACCCAGTTGCAGGCCGCCGAGCAGTTCGGATTCGAGCGCGCCGACCTGCCGCGCGATCAGCAATATGGCCCCGCCCGCGATCACGCTGCCCGCCACCGCGCCGATCCCGGCATCGAGCGCGATCCGCCGCTGGAACAGCCGCGCCACCTGTCGGTCGGTCGCGCCCAGCATATGGATGACCTCGATCGTGGCGCGGTGCGCCTCCAGCCCGGCGCGCGCCGCCAGCATGACGACGGCCCCGGTCGCCACCAGCATCAGCAGGATGATCGCCCCGGCCAGCCAAGCGGCGGTGTCGAGCAGCCGCCCGACCGGCCCCAGCCAGGTCGCATGGGCATCGACCCGCGCCGCCGGGCTGGCCCGCGTCACCGCCGCCGTCACCCGCGCGATCGCGGCCGCATCGTCGCTGTTCAGGTCGACATCGACCAGGGCCGGGACGGGCAGGCCCGCCGCCTCGGCATCGGTGCCCAGCCAAGGCTCCAGCATCCGCGCCAGATCGGCCTGCGCCACCGGCGTCGCCCGCGCGACATCGGGCAGGGTACGCAGCACGCGCAGCACCTGCGCGGCGGCGGCGTCGCGGCGCTGCGCCTCGCCCTCGACGATCTGGACGGTCAGCCGCCCCGCCATCTGCCGGTCGAGCGCACCCGCCGCATGCGCGGTCGCCAGCCCCGCCGCGCCGGACAACAGCGTCAGGAACAGCATGATCGCGATGACCCAGCTCATGACATGCGCGCCGCCGCCATCGTCGAGCGCGCGCGCTTCCGCCCCGCCCCGCGTCGCTTTGGTCCGTGTCACAGGCCGCTCCGCACGATCGTCGAGCGCGGGGCCAGAGGGGCCGGGGGCGGAGCTGGTGTCGGCACCTCGGGCCATTCGGCGTCGACCAGGCGACCGCGTTCCAGATGCAGGTGGTGCGCACCCGGCACCCGTTCGATCAGGTGCCAGTCATGCGTCGCCATGACGACGGTGGTGCCCAGGCGGTGCAGCGAGCTGAACAGGTGAAGCAGCCGCTCGGCCATGGCGGGGTCGACATTGCCGGTGGGCTCGTCGGCGACCAGCAGTTCGGGCCGGGCGATGACCGCCCGCGCGATCGCCACCCGTTGCTGCTCACCGCCCGACAGGGTCGCGGGCCGCGCGCTCGCGCGTTCGGACAGGCCGATCCATGCCAGCATCTCGCGCACCGCGCGCGCAATCTCCGATTCGCTCATGCCCGCGACGCGCAGGGGGAGCGCGATATTGTCCGCCGCCGACAGATGCGGGACGAGCCGGAAATCCTGGAACACCACGCCGATCCGCCGCCGAAAGCCCGGCAGCCGGTCCCGCGGCAGGATCACCGCATCCTCGCCGAACAGGCGGATGATGCCCCGGCTGGGCCGCTGCGACAGATAGAGCAGGCGCAGGAGCGACGTCTTGCCCGCGCCGCTGGCGCCGGTCAGGAAGTGGAACTGGCCCGAGCGCAACGTGAAGCTGACGTCGCACAGGGTTTCCTCGCCCGCGCCGTACCGAAGGCCGACATTCTCGAACTGGACGATGTTCGCCATGCTCCCTCGGCCTTGGCATGGCCCGCCGCTCTCTTCAAGTTCCGCGCTTCATGCTTGCCACGGCTAGGGGCGGCGTGCTTACTGAATGGACGGGGGCCTGAACCGGATGGCCTCTCCGTCTGTGACCCGTCCTGTTCGTCCCCGTCCTGTTCGTCCCCGTCCTGTTCGTCCCCGTCCTGTTCGTCGAAGTGCCTGTCCGCATGATCCTGGAATGCCCTGAGTGCCGCACCCGCTATCTGGTGCCCGACAGCGCGATCGGGCTCGAAGGGCGGACCGTGCGCTGCGCGAATTGCCGACATAGCTGGTTCCAGTCGCCGCCCGAGCCGGAGGACGAGCCGCCCGTGATGGCGCCCCTGCCGCTGGGCGATGTCACGCACGAGCCCTTGGTCGAGCCGCCGGCCCCGCCCCCACCGCCGCCACCCGTGATCGCGCCGACGCCCGCGCCGCCGATCCTGGCGCAGGAGGATGCGGGCTTCGACGCCTTTGCCCATCGCCCGCCGTTCCGCGCCCGCCGCAACCCGGTGCGCCGCTGGACGATCGGTGCGGTCGCCGCCTGCCTGTTGCTGCTGCTTGCCACCGCCGCGATCATGTGGACGGGGATGCCGGGCATCGGCGGCTGGCTGGGCCTGGGCAAGACCGAGTCGGCGCTCGAATTGCGGTCCAATCCGATCGAACGGCGCGAGCTGGAAAACGGTTCGGAGCTGTTCGCGATCTCGGGTCAGATCATCAATCCCTCGGCCAGCGCCCAGCGGGTGCCCGACCTGCGCGCCGAGCTGAAGGATGCGCAGGGCCGCGTCGTCTTTTCCTGGGCGATCGCGCCGCAGCAGCGGACGCTGGGCCCCGGCGCCTCGATCGACTTCAACTCGGCCAAGCTGGACGTGCCGCCCAGCTCCAAGCGGCTGGACCTGAGCTTTGCCGGAGAGGGCCGCGCAACGAACTGATGCGGGTTGCCGGCGTGGGCTTCGGCCTACGCCGCCCGCAACCGCCGCGCGACGACCGCAAAGCGCGTCCCGTGCAGAACCGCCGCCACCAGCATCCCCAGACCCGATGCCCAGGCGAGCGCCGACGCCCCCCACCCGGCCGATACCAGCCACCAGCCCAGCCCGCCGGTCACCACGAAATAGGCGATGATGCTGTTGATCCCCGCCGCGACCTGATCGTTCAGCGAGCGCAGCGCGTAGACCAGCACGACCTGCACCCCGTCGAACACGATGAACGGCGCCCAGATCATCAGCATGGCGGCCGCGGCCCAGTGCGCGTCGGGCAGGGCCGGGAACAGGCCGACCACCGTCTGTGGTACGGTCCACAGCCCCAGGCTGCACAGGCCCATCGCCAGCGCCGCCATGCCGACCGCCAGCAGGCTGCGCGGCACGGCGGTGCGCGGCGCGCCCTCGCCCACCGCATTGCCCGCCCGCACACCTGCCGCCGATCCCAGCCCGATCGCCAGCGCGAAGGTGACGTTGTGCAGCGAGAAGACGATCTGGAAACCATGCGCGGTCGCATCACCCAGCCGCGTCGACAGCGCGATCAGGACAGCGAACCCGGCCAGCTCCAGCCCCGAGGCGATGGCGGGCACCGCGCCGAATCGCGCCAGCCCGGCCGCCCCGGCCAGCGTCGGGGCCCAGGCCGCCCGGTCCATCCGCCGCAGCCCTCGCGCCTGCGCACGCGGCAGGGTCACCGCGCTGGCCACCATCGCGACCGCCCCGATGGCCGAGGCGATGACCGTCGCCAGCGCCGCCCCCACCGCCCCGAGTGCGGGCAGTCCCACCTCGCCCCCCGCCAGCGCCCAGGCGAGCAGCGCATTGATCGGTAGGATCGACAAATTGACCATGGTCACGCGGCGCGGACGGCTGATCCCCTCCAGAAAATAGCTGGCGGCGATCATCACCATCTGGAACGGATAACCCAGCGCCATGACCACCACGACCCGCGCGCCCGGTGCGACCAGCGGCGGTGCCACCCCGATCCCGGCGAGCAAAGGTGCCGCCCCCAGCCCCAGGATCAGCATCGCCGCGACCCCCAGCATCAGTCCCAGCACCATGCCGTCGCGCATCGCCTGCCCCGTGGCGGGCAGGTCGCCCGCGCCGTCGGCCCGCGACGCGCGCACCAGCACCCCCGACAGCCAGGCCAGCCCGGTGACGATCGCGATATAGGTCAGCGAACGGCTCGCCGAGAGGGCGGCCACCTCATGCTCGCCCACCTGGCCGACCACGACCACATCGGTGACGTGCAGGATCGTCCAGTTCAGGCTGGTCAGCATCACCGGCCACGCCAGGCCGAGCAGATGGCGCACCTCTGTCCGGTAGGGGGTCCGATCGGGGGCCGGGGGCCGAACCCCATCGGGGCGGAGGTTTTGCGTCATGCCCCACACCTAGGAACGAAGAAGGTTGGACGAAAGGCATTGCGCAGTCCGTATCGCTTTGCTAGGGGCACCCGCCTACCAGCCCTCCGGCTTGCCGGTGGTGACTATCGAGTGCGGTCGTGGCGGAATTGGTAGACGCGCAACGTTGAGGTCGTTGTGGCCGAAAGGCCGTGGAAGTTCGAGTCTTCTCGACCGCACCAAATTTTCCAGAGCAGATAGGTTGATGGACGGCTCCGGCCGTCCTCCCCCCCTTTCCGGACGACCGGCGGAAGGATGATCCATGCCCTGTGCCGTCTGCGGCCGCGCGATTCCCGACAAGGCCCGTCGCTGCGTTCAATGCGGTGCCATGCAACCGGCGAACGATGGCGATGCGCCCGTACCGGTCAACCGGATCGGCCGCGCGATCGGCATCCTTCTGGCCGCCGCATTGATCCTGTTGGTCGTCCTTGGCCTGATGAACGCGCCGCGCTGACGCCGATCCCCTGCGGCTTGGCCTGGCGCATCAGTCCAGCGCGATGATCGCGGCGAGCGCGTCGATGCGCAGCGGCGAGACGAAGCGGAAGCCGAAGCGGCCATCCTTCACCCAGCAGATCGTGCCCGGGATCGCGGTACCCAGTGGGTGCACGACGATATGCCCGGCAAGCCCCGGCTGGACCGGGCCCGCCGCCTCCAGCTTGGCCCCGCCCGCCGATACGTCGATCATCGCGGCGGTGAATTTCCGATCGCCCAGGCGGACATCGGCGGTGCGCGCAACCGGGAAGCGCGGCGGGCGCGGGATGGTCCCGTCCTCATTCTCGTTCGAGAAAATCTGTTCATAGGGCTGGGGCGAATCGAACTGCACGCCCGCCTTCTGCCCCTTTACCCAGCGCACCGTGCCCGAGACGGGTGCCAGGCCGCGCACCTCGACGCAGATCGCATCGCCGACGGTCGGCACGTCGACGAACCGCGCCATCAGGCCATTGGCCGAGATATTGTGGACCAGGCACACGCCGGGCCGGTCGCCGCACAGCTTGCCCAACAGCAGGACCGCCGAATGCCGCCGGCCCGCCCGCCGCTCGGCAGACGTCCCTTGCTGCTGTTCGACCTGTTCCATGCCCGTCCTTTCGACCAGGATCGCCCCCGTGCGATTTCCGGTTTCGGGCCTGCTCTAACCCAACGGACCTAAAAAACCACCAACTTTGCGCGTCGCCCGCGCCGGTTCATCCTGCGCTCAGCCGCCCACGGGCATCGGCCGCTTGTGGTCATGTCCAAAGCCCTGTAATTCGCGAGCCATCCCATGCCTCGCGCGTCGTCCCCCCGGTCCTCCCGGCCCCGCTCCTCCAAGCCCCGCTCTCCCTGGCGGCGCCGGATCGTCGTAACCCTGCAGATCCTGATCGGCCTGGCCGTGCTGGCGGTCGGTGCGCTGGCGATCGCTGTCTTCGTCGCCAAGTCGCAGCTGCCCAGCTTCGACGAGCTGAAATCCTCGCCCAACGGCCAGATGATCCGCGTCCATGCCGCCGACGGGTCGGTGATCGTCTCGCTCGGGCCGAGCTATGGCGAGTGGCTGCCCTATGACCGCATCCCGCTGGTCATGCGCGACGCGACCATCGCGGTCGAGGATCGCCGTTTCCGCGAGCATCCCGGCGTCGACCCGATCGGCATCGCCCGGTCGGTCCAGGTCCGCCTGGAAAAGGGCCGGTGGAAGCAGGGCGGCTCGACCATCACCCAGCAGATCACGCGCACCATCTTCCTGAACAACCAGAAGAAGTTCGGGCGCAAGTTCCGCGAGGCGATCCTGGCGCTGGCGATGGAGCTGAAATTCTCGAAGAACCAGATCCTCGAGCTGTACCTGAACAAGGTCTATTATGGCGGCGGCGCGTACGGCATCGACGCGGCATCCCGCAAATTCTTCGGCCACGGCGCGGACCATCTGAACCTGTCGGAGGCGGCGGTGATCGCGGGCCTGGTCAAGGCGCCGTCCAACTATTCGCCGACCGCCGATGCCGAGGCCGCCGTGGGCCGCGCGGGCGTGGTGATCGAGCAGATGGAGCGCAACGGCTTCATCACCGCGGGGCAAGCCGCCGCCGCCGATCCGCAGGCGCTGAAGCTGGCCCCCGAGCCCAAGCAGAATTCGGTCCGCTACTTCACCGACTGGGCGCTGCCGCAACTCGACATGCTGATCGACGAGCAGACCGCGCCGCTCGACGTGTGGACCACGCTCGATCTGGGGATGCAGCGCGCCGCCGACAGCGCGATCCGCGCCGATGCGCCGCCGGGCACGCAAGGCGCGCTGGTCAGCCTGGACCGCGACGGCGCGGTGCGGGCGATGGTGGGCGGCCTCGACTACGTCTCGACCAATTACAACCGCGCGACGACGGCGGTCCGCCAACCGGGTTCGGCGTTCAAGCTGTTCGTCTATCTCGCCGCGCTGGAGGCGGGCCACAAGCCCGAGGACCAGGTGGTCGACGAGCCTGTCACCATCGACGGCTGGAGCCCGCGCAACGATTCGCGGCGCAATTCGGGCAACGTGTCCCTGCGCACCGCCTTTGCCTATTCGTTGAACACGGTCGCGGCCAAGCTGGGCCAGGAGGTCGGTTTCCAGACGGTCGCCGACATGGCGCGCCGCTTCGGTATCTCGACCCCGGTCAACACCCACCCATCGATGGTGCTCGGCACCTCGGAAGTGCGCGTGATCGACATGACCAGCGCCTTTGCCAGCGTCGCGAACAAGGGGGTGAAGGTCACGCCCTATGGCATCACCAAGGTGACCGCAAACGGCCAGACCATCTACACGCATGAGGTGGACCGCAGCCGGGTGCTGGTCGCGCCCTATGTCGCGGCGCAGATGACCGACCTGCTGCAGACCGCGGTCAACACCGGTACGGGGCGTGCCGCACAGATCGGGCGACCGGTTGCGGGCAAGACAGGCACGACGACCAGTTCGAAGGACGGCTGGTTCCTGGGCTTCTCCAGCGGGATCACCACCGGCGTGTGGATGGGCCGCGACAATGGCAAACCGGTCGCCGGGCTGCACGGCGGCACCGCGCCCGCCAAGGCCTTTGCCGACTATATGAAGATCGCCACCGCCAATCGCCCGATCGAGCAGTTCGAGACTCAGGTCACCCTGCCCGAATGGCAGCTGGAACCCGACGAGGAGAGCTATTTCGGACAGCCCGACGACGGTGTCCCGGCGGTCGATGCCGACGGCAACCCGCTGCCGCCGCCCACCGCGGCACAGCCCGACGACGGCAGCGAGGCGGTCGAGATCCCGACCCGCCGCGAACCCGGCAGCCCTGCGCCGATCCAGCAGCAGCCGGGTACGCCCGGCCAGCCGCAACCGGCCCCGGACCAGCAGCCCGCACCACAACAGCGGCTGGACCAGGCGTGGATCGACCGGGTGACCGGTCGCGGCAACGGGGCGGCCCCACGTGGTGACGGGCGCGACGGACGGATGCCCCCCGCGCCGCCGCGCGGTTCACCGCGTGAGCGTCAGGACGACCGACCGTACCAGTGAAGCCCCGCGCCATGCTGCCGCAACCAGGCGGTGGCGGGCGCCGGGTCCTCGCCCAGCAGCTCGGCGACAAGCGCGTGGAAGGCGGGGGCATGATTCATATGGACGCGGTGCGCGACCTCATGCGCCACCGTCGCGCGGCGTACCTGGTCGGGTGCCAGGATCAGCCGCCAGCTATACCGGATCGCGCCGGTCGAGGCACAGCTTCCCCAGCGCGCCTTGGGATCGGCGACGCTGACCTTGGACACCGCGACACCCGCGACGCGCGCGACCTCGGCCGTCTCGCGCGCCAGCACTTCCAGCGCCTGCCGCTTCAGCCAGGCCTCGACCCGACGGCTGAGCGTTTCCAGCGGGCCCGAGGCAATCAGCCGGTTGCCCTCGCGCTGGATCACGCGGGCGCGCCCCTCCGCCCATTCCAGGCGCAGCACGGCATCGCCGAACGGGATGTCCGATCCCGGCACGAACGGACGCGGCCGGGGCAGGCGCGCGCGCTGCTCGGCCAGCCAGTCCTTCTTCTCCTCCGCCCAGGCCAGCGCCTTGTTCAGCGCGGCGCGCTTGGGCACGACCAGACGCGCGGTGCCGGTGGCGGGATCGACGCTCAGGCGGATGGTCTTGGCGGTCGGATGACGGACGACTTCGTCGATCACAATTCGCGGTCCACGACATGGTTTTCGAAATCGCCCGCATCGTCCTCGCTGATCGTCCAGCCGCGCACCGACTGTCCGGCGCGGTGGACGGCCTCGCGGTCGCCGCAGACCAGGTAATGCCAGTCGGGCAAGGGCTCGTTCGCGGCGCGCAGGCGATAGGCGCAGGTGGTGGGCAACCAGTCGATCGAACGGACATTGCCCATGGTCAGCCGCACGCACTCGCTGACATAGGCGCGGCGATGGCGGTAATTGGAGCATTGCCCGCTGCGCCGGTCGAGCAGGCGGCACGCGACGTTGGTCGGGACCAGTTCGCCCGTATCCTCATCCTCCAGCTTGTGGATGCAGCATTTGCCGCAGCCGTCGCACAGCGCCTCCCACTGCGCGCGGTCGAGGCTTTCGATCGGCTTTTCCCAGAACCGCTCCATCAGCGCACCCACTGGTCCAGCGTCTTCGCCACCGCCTCGGGCCCTTCGTCCGCCGGGACCAGCGCCAGGGGCTTGTTGTCCGGGTCCATCAGATAGACCTGGCGGCTGTGGTTCACCAGATAGCCGCCGCCCGGCGCAGGGTCGCCCTTGGCCGACCAGATGGCATAGGCCTTTTTCACCGCGTCGATCTGGGTGGGCGAGCCGGTCAGCCCGACGATGCGCGGGTCGAAGGCGGCGGCGAAGCGGCCGACCACCGCCGCCGTGTCGCGCTCGGGATCGACGGTGACGAAGATCGGCACGATCGTCTTCGCCTTGGCCGGTGCGCGCTTGTCGAGCAGCTTCAGGCCTGCGGCGATCGCCTGCATGTCGGTGGGGCAGACATCGGGACAGAAGGTATAGCCGAAATACATGACGCGGTAGCGCCCGGCGAAATCGCGGTCGGTGACGGTTCTGCCCCGGCTATCGGTCAGCCGGAACGGCCCGCCGATCTTCGCGCCCGCAAGCGGCGCCCGCGCGTCGGGTTGCCCGCCGGAGGGATCGGAGGAGCCGCAGCCCGCGACCAGCAGGGTCAGTGATGCCAGGAGAGGCAGAAATAATCGGGTCATGACGCCGATAGCCTTGCTGTGATAAATCGCCCGTTGCAAGCCATGGGTCCTCATTCAGGCCCTCATTCGGGCCCCCTGTCAGGAATGCCGTTCATGCCCTTTCGCCCCCTGTTCGCCGCCGCGCTGTTGGCCAGTGCGCTTACCAGCGTTGTCGCCGCCCCCGCGTCGGCCCAGATGATGCAGTCGGAAAGCTACAAATTCCTTCAGGCGGTCCGCGAGGCCAAGGGCAATGACGTGACCAACATGCTGGACCGGCCGGGTGCCAGCATCATTAACACCCGTGACGTGACCAGCGGCGAAGGCGCGCTGCACATCGTCATCAAGCGCGGCGACGAGACGTATCTGCGCTTCCTCCTTCAGAAGGGCGCCGATCCGAACCTGCGCGACGGGCGCGGCAACACCCCGTTGCTGCTGGCGGTGGCGGGTGGCCAGCCCGACATGATCCGCGTCCTGACCGCGGCCAAGGCCAATCCCAATATCGGCAATTCGGGCGGCGAAACCCCGCTGATCCGCGCGGTCCAGCGCCACGATATCGGCATGGTCCGCGACCTGCTGGCCGCCGGGGCCGATCCCGACCAGTCCGACAATGTCGCCGGGCTGACCGCCCGCGACTATGCCCAGCAGGACGCGCGCAACACCGCGATCGCCAAGCTGTTCGCCGACACGCCCAAGAAGACGCGCGCGGCGGTGGCCGGGCCTAAGTTCTGACCCGAAACATCCTTCCCGGCACTCGGCACATCCGGTGCCGGGAGGGATCAGATCAGCCCCAGTTCCACCAGCTTGCCGACCAGCACCGGCGGCATCGTGTCGATCCCGCTCGCCGCGCCGTCCAGATCGGGCGGGGCGTCCGCCGCCTCCAGATAGCGCCAGCCCTGATGCGCACGGCGCGGCTGCGCCTGGACCAGCACCAGCGCGGGGTCGATATGGATCGCGCAGCGGCCGCCCTCCGCTTCGCCGAACGACAGGATCGGCGAGCGCGCGATCAGCTGATGCTTCAGGATCCAGAACAGCGAACCCTGCCCCGCCACCTCCTCGTGCCGCTTGGGCAAATAGCGCGTGGTCAGGAATAGCGGCCCTTCCTGCGCCCGCATCTTCAGCCGTTCCGCCAGATGATCGATACTGGTCGCCCCGAATGCGACCTTGGTCAGATGAAGCGCCATGTCGACGGGCGATGTGGGGACGGCGGCATCGAAACGCCAGACAAACCCGGCATTGACTCATAAATCTACATATGTGACCTTTCTTGGATGAAGCGAGCCCGCCGTCCATCCAAACAGATGCTGACCCTGATGGCGGCGCTGGCCGACCGGGGCGGGCAGTGGTGGCATGGTTATGACCTGATGAAGCAGACCGGGCTGCAATCGGGTACGCTCTACCCCCTGCTGATGCGCATGACCGAGCAGGGCCTGATCGAGGCCGAATGGCGCGCACCCGAACAGCCCGGTCGGCCGCCGCGCCATGCCTATCGCCTGACCGCCGCCGGGGTCGCCCATATCCGCGCGCACGCCGCGCCGATCGATGGCGCACTCGGGCTGGCCGGGGCATGAGGCGCGCGCCCGTCCGGATCGCGATGACCGCCGCCTTGGCGCTGATGCACGAGCGCGAGCGCGACTGGGCAGAGGCCATGGCGATCGAATTCGACCAGGCCGAACGCGACGGGCACGGCCTGGGCTTTGCACTGGGGTGCGTGACGGTCGCCTTGCGCCGCCTGGCGACCTCGTCCGCCGGGTGGCATGTGCTGACCCGCTATGGACTGGCGCTGGTGCTGCTGCTGCCCATGGCGCTGTTCCATCTGGGATGCGCGGTTCACGGCCTGCGGTACTGGCTGTTCGACACCGATCCCTTTCTGGCTATGCTGGAGGCCGGGAATGCGGGCCAGCGGATGATGGCCGTCGCCTATCGCAACTGGTCGCCGGTGATCATGGTCGGGCTGGTCACGCTGGGGACGCTCCATATCCTGATCGCCTGGTGGATCACCGCCTGCGACTGGCGGCGGGCGGGCCGGGCGATGATCCTGGCGATCGTCATCGTCGCCGGATTGATGTTCGCCATCGCCGCGATCCACCCGACCCCTGGGGGCATGGCGCTGCAAGGCATCGCGCTGATCGCCGAGATATTGGCCGTTCCGATCCTGATGGCATGGGATCGGCGGCAGACCCGCTCTCCCATCGGTTAGGCTTCTCAAACGGAGACGTTTTCATGAACCATCGTCATTTGACGGGATGGCTGTGCCTGGCGGCCGCCATCCTGCCGCTGTCGGCCGCCTCCGCGCGGACCGGTGATCCGCTGGCCCTGGTCGATCGATTCGAGACGGCGCGGCGCGACTTCGACCCCGTCGCCCTGGCCCGGACGCTGGCACCGGAATTCGTCGAGATTTCGCCGCGTGGCGAGGTCGATCCGCGCGACGCGGTACTGGATTTCTACACGCCCGACCAAAAGCATTCCGTCCCACCCATGGACAGCGACGAAGCCACCGTCCGGCTCACTGGCGACACCGCGCTGGTGACACGACGCCTGTCGATCATCCTGCCGGGCGCGGCCGGCAAGCGTTCGGTACGGGCGCTCTATGTCGCGCATCGCACCAAGGCCGGGTGGCAGCTCCTGTCGGCCCACTACACGCCGATACCGCCTGCCGTGTCGAAATAGGACGGTTAAGAGGGGGAGGCACCGGTCTTCCCCTAACCGCCCATAAAAACCCGATAGTTTCTGCTTTCGATACTGACTTGCAATAACACCACGCCGGTCATAGGAGGCCCCCATAACAGGGAGTTTCCGAATGCCGATCCTGATGCCGCTGATGGCCAGCGCCGCCGCCATCACCGCCCCGACGCCCGCTCCCGCGGCAACCGATCCGCAGGTCACCCGCGACGATATCGTCGTCACTGGCCAGCGTACCGAGGGCACGGACGACTATACGATCGAGGGGCAGACGACCGCGACGCGTATCCCGCTCACCCTGCGCGAGACGCCGCAGTCGGTCAGCATCGTCACCCGCCAGCAGATCACCGACTTCCAGCTGAACGACGTCAACCAACTGCTGACGACGGTGCCGGGCATCAACGTCCAGGCGAACGAGACCGACCGCGTCTATTACTCGGCGCGCGGTTTCGACATCCAGACCTTCCAGATCGACGGCATCGGCGTCCCCTTCGCCTTCGGTATCCAGACCGGATCGATCGACACCGCCATCTATGACCATATCGAGGTGGTCCGGGGCGCGCCCGGCCTGTTGTCGCCGACCGGCAACCCCTCGGCGGTCATCAACTTCGTCCGCAAGCGCCCGACCAAGGACCTGCAGGCCAGCGCCAGCGTGCAATATGGCTCGTTCAACAGCCTGCGCCTGGATGCGGACGTCAGCACCCCGCTGACCAAGGACGGCAGCGTGCGCGCGCGCGTCGTCGGCGTGCTGTCCGACGCCGACAGCTATCTGGATCGCTATTCCCTGCGTCGCTGGACCGGATACGGCGTGGTCGAGGCGGACCTTGGCCCCGATACCGTGCTCAGCGGCGGTTACGGCCATCAGGATCACCAGAGCCACGGTGCGATGTGGGGCGCGCTGCCGCTGACCTATACCGACGGCACCCGCATCGACATGCCGCGTTCGACCAATGTCGCGCCCGAATGGGCGGGCTGGAACGTGATCGACCGGCAGATCTTCGGCGACCTGACGCATCATTTCGCCGGTGGCTGGGTCGCGCGGATCAGCGCGGTGCGCCGCGCCACCAGCGAGGCGGACGAGCTGTTCTACGTCTATGGCAATCCGGTGCGCGGCGCGCCCAACGGCATCGCGCCCGACCCCGCCAATCCCGGCCAGTTCCTGGGCATCAAGAGCTATCCCGGTGCCTTCCGCGCGCAGACCCGCAACCTGACCATGGAGGCCTATGCCACCGGTCCTTTCTCGCTGTTCGGGCGCGAGCACCAGCTGATGTTCGGCGTCAACCGCAGTGCGCAGGATTACAAGCAGGGGTCGTCCTATGATTATTCCAAGGTCGGCCTGACCCTGCCCTTCCCGGACCTGTTCCAGGGCACGTTCCCCAAGGTCACGTTCCCGACACCCTTTTCGACCGACTATGCGTCCAGCCAGAACACCCAGACCCGTCGCGAGACCGCCTATGGCCTGGTCCGCTTCAACCTGGCCGATCCGCTGAAGCTGATGCTGGGCGGCAACGTCACCCATGCGCGCAGTGTCGGCTTTTCGTACGATGTCGACACCAATTACGACAATACGCGCTTCTCGCCGTTCGCGGGCGTCACCTATGACCTGAACCGGGCGCTGAGCGTCTATGCCAGCTATACGACGATCTTCAATCCGCAGGACGCCATCGGCCAGGACGGCCGTATCCTGGCGCCGATCAGCGGCAAGAATATCGAAGCGGGGATCAAGGGCGACTGGTTCGGCGGACGGCTGAACGCCAGCGCGGCGATCTTCCGCGTCCACCAGAACAATACCGCCGAGAGCATCGGCTTCGTCAATGGCCGCTTCGTGTCACGCGGGGTGAACGCCAAGTCGGAGGGCATCGAGCTGGAGGTCGGCGGACGGCTGGCCGAAGGGGTGCAGGTCACCGGCGGCTATACGTTGATGCGGGTCGAGGATCAGAATGGCGATGCGGCGCGCCTGTTCGTGCCGCGCAACACCGGGCGCCTGAACATCGTCTATTCGCCGCCCGCCCTGCCCGCGCTGAAGGTCGGCGCATCGGCTCAGTATCAGAGCGTGATCTATACCCAGACCCGCTCGGTACGGCAGGACGGCTATGCGCTGGTCGACCTGATGGCGAAGTACGACATCACCCGCCGCATCGCGCTGTCGGCGAACCTGCGCAACCTGACCAATGCCAAGTATCTGACCGCGTTGACCTTCGACGGCGGCTATTATGGTGCGCCGAGGTCGATCCTGGGGACGGTGACGGTCCGGTATTGAGGCACGGCCATTCCTCCCCGCACGGGGAGGTGGCAGGCCGACAGGCCTGACGGAGGGGGTTCGCCGCCAAGGGTGACCTATGTGGCGAGCCCCCTCCACCACCGCTTCGCGGCGGTCCCCTCCCCGTACCGGGGAGGATAATAGCAACAGAAAAAGGGCGCCGGTGGAAACCCACCGACGCCCTTTCCTGATTTCCGGCGCTAACCGTCAGTCGCGAATTACGCGGCCTGCGGCAGAGCGGACTTCGCCTGTGCGACGATCGCCTTGAAGGCTTCGCCCTCGTGCATGGCGATGTCGGCCAGGACCTTCCGGTCCAGTTCGACGCCCGCCAGCTTCAGGCCGTGCATGAACTGCGAATAGGTCAGGCCCTCGGCCCGGACACCCGCGTTGATGCGCTGGATCCACAGACCACGGAAGGTCCGCTTCTTAACCTTGCGGTCGCGATACGCATATTGACCGGCCTTTTCGACGGCCTGGCGAGCGATGCGGATGGTATTCTTGCGACGGCCATAATAGCCCTTCGCCTGTTCCAAAATCCGCTTATGCTTCGCCTTGGTGGTCGTGCCCCGCTTGACGCGTGCCATATCTTTCTACCCTTCCAGAAATCAGTTCAGGCCGTAAGGCGCCCAGGCCTTCACGGTCTTGGTGTCGGCATCGGACAGGACCGAGGTGCCGCGGTTCTGGCGGATATACTTGCCGTTATGGCTGATCAGGCGGTGGCGCTTGCCGGCGACGCCGTGCTTGAGCTTGCCGGTCGCGGTGAGCTTGAAGCGCTTCTTGACGCCGCTCTTGGTCTTGAGCTTGGGCATTTTTTTCCTTTCGCTAGAGCTAAGGCAGAAACGGCCGCGGCAGCCCTGATGGCCGGGCCGTTCGTGACACCTCGCTCGGGAAGCGGGCCGCTTAGACGAAGCGGCTCCGGATTGCAACCGATGGCCGATGGAATCGCCCAAGGAACCAGCGCCTCGCTCGGGCGCTTGAAGGCGCCATGGATCAGGCGCCAGCGGCCGACAGTTCCACGCATACCGACGCTGCCCGTGCGGGGTGGCGCCGCTGGGCATTGCGAATCGCCATCGGTCTGACCACCGTCCTCGCCGCAATCTGGCTGGTGCTGTTCGTGACCAAGGGGCGCTTCCTGCGCCATTCCTTCGAATCGGTCGTTGGACGGCTGACCCACCGGACGGTCAACGTGGACGGCGACTTCCAGCTGTATTTCGCACCGTTGCGGATCAAGTTCGTCGCCGAGAAGATCGCGGTTTCCAACCCCGCCTGGGCGACCCGGCCCAATTTGTTCACCGCCGACCGGATCGATTCGCGGATCGCTCCGCTATCGCTGCTGTTCGGCAAGCGACGCTTTACCTGGCTGGCGTTGACCAATGGCGCGGTCGATCTGGAATGGACGCCCGACCACCGCACCAACAGCTGGACGTTCAGCGAGAAGAAGGGCGGCAAGCCGCTCGAATTTCCGCGCATCGATACCGCCGAGATCAACGGGACCACGATCCGGTATCGCGATCCCCGGATGCGGGTGACCGCCGACCTGACGCTGGCCGATTTCCGGTCGCAGGACGCCCGTATCGGCCGGGCGGTGGGGGTGCGCGGCAAGGGCGTGATCCGCGAGACGCCCTTCACCGTCACCGCGCAGCTGCTGTCGCCCGACGCCACCGCCAATCGTGGCAAGAACGAACTGGTCGCCCGGATGCGCGCAGCGGGCAATATCGTCGACGTGACCGGCACCCTGCCCTCGATCGCAGCGGTCGAGAATGTGCCGTTGCGCACCCGTGCGCGCGGCAAGGACCTGTCGACGCTGCTCGAGGTGATCGGCGTCGTCATCCCGCGCACCCGTACCTATGACATCCATGCCCAGCTGGTGAAGGACGGTGACGTCTATCGCTTCACGGGCATGAAGGGGACGTTCGGCGACAGCGACCTGACGGGCAAGCTGACCGTCACGCATGGCGAGCGGCTGCACCTCGATTCGGTGCTGGCGACGCAGAAGCTCGACATCATCGATGCCGCGCCTTTCATCGGCTACAACCCCGATATCGTCGCGACCAAGGGCGCGGAGGCCGCCGCCGCCGCTACGGGCGTGGGGCCGCAGCGGCTGTTGCCCGACGCGGCGCTGCCGGTCGCGACGATGCAGCGCTTCGACGCCGATCTGAAATGGACGATCCGCACCGTGCGCTCGCGGCGGGTGCCGATCTCCGATGTCGACCTGACCCTGGCGCTGGATCGCGGCAAGCTGACCCTGTCGCCGCTGAAATTCGCCATGGCGCGGGGGAATGTGTCCTCCGACCTGCTGTTCGACACGCGCCAGCGGCCCAGCCTGGTGCGCTACGACATCCGCCTGGCGCCGACGCCGCTTGGCCGCCTGCTCGCGGGCTGGGGCGTGGCGGAGGCCGGGACGACCGGCACGGTCAAGGGCCGCGTCCAGCTGACGGGGCGCGGCGACACCATCCACGATTCGCTGGCCAGTGCGAACGGGCGCATGGCGTTCATCCTGCCCGCAGGTTCGCTATGGACCCGCAATGCGCAGCTGGCCGAACTCGATATCGGCACCTTCGTTCAGAAGATGTTCGAGAAGCAGTTGCAGGAGCCGGTGCGGATCAACTGCGGCCTGATCGCCTTTACCGTGCGCGGCGGCGTGGCGGCGGCGGATCCGATCCTGATCGACACGTCAAAGAACGTGGTCACCGGGCGCGGCGGCTTCAGCTTCCGCAACGAGGCGCTCGATCTGGCGGTGCGCGCCGATGCCAAGACGTTCAGCCTGTTCTCCGGCCAGTCGCCGGTCGGCATCACCGGGACGTTCGCGCATCCCGGCATCAACCCGATTAGCGGCGACCTGGTGGCACGCGCCGGGGCCGGGCTGGGGCTGGCCCTGGTCGCGACGCCGCTGGCGGGTGTCCTGGCCTTCGTCGATGTCGGCGACGCGAAGGCGGCGGCCTGCGGCCCGGTCCTGTCCGGCGCGCGGGCGAGCGCCCAGCGGACGGTCAAGGGCGCGCCGCGCAATGATGTTGGACGCGGCACCACGGCCAAGGCGGAGGACGGCCGGAGAAATCCGGGCGAGGCGAAGGCACAGCGGAAGAAGTTTCTGGGGATTTTCTAAAGAGCGTAGCGAACCGTCGACCAGCATGGTTTCAGCATCTTGAATGTCCTGCTGACCCAGGCCGCGAGTGGCGTGCCCGTGTTCGATCGTAATTCCATCGGGAAGCCCAATTCCAGGCCATAGCGGGCTTGAAAGCGCACGCGGTAACCCACACCGTCCAAGATGATTTCGCCCTGATCATCCGGCAAGACCGGGTCGGGCATCGGAATGGACCGTAGATTGCGGACCGCATCAGCCGCCACGGGGCACGTTTGGCTATTGGCCCACTGAATACGCGGCGCTTCGCCGTGACGTCGCGAGACAAGCCGCAAGGCGACACCGCTCGTGTCCCCACGGCCTTCGGTGCGAAGTATTTCAATCGTCTCCGAAACACCGGCAAGGGACGCCGAGTAGGAAAGATCAGCCCACACGTCCCCAGGCAAGGACAATGAATCAGCGGCTTGCAGAAACAGGGCGATTATCAGGTAAACGTCCTCATCCATGCGAAACGATCAGGCCTCGGGCCTGTCGCAACGTCTTCTCAGAACTCAATGATCATGATGGTCATGCCCATGCGGCACGTTGCGCAGCGCCTCCAGCACCTCTTCGGTGCGCGCCGGGTCGCCGATCGCGAGCACATGGCCCGCGCTGTCCGCCGTCAGGGGATCGCCGTTCCAGTCGCACATGCGCCCGCCCGCGCCCTCGACCACCGGCACCAGCGCGGCGAAGTCGTGCAGCTTCAGCCCGGATTCGCACACGATATCCATATGCCCACTCGCGAGCAGGCCGTAATTATAGCAGTCGCCGCCATAGACCGGGCCCTGGCGCGGGGACTGTCCGCTGACCGCGGTGACCAGTGCCATGAAGTGCGGCACATCCCCGTCGTCGAACAGATGCGGGCTGGTCGTGGCGATCGTCGCGCCGCCCAGCTCGCGACACGCCCGGGTCCGCGCCGGCTGTCCGTTGAACAGCGTCGGCCGTCCGGCGACGCCCAGCCAGCGTTCGCCCGCAATCGGCTGGTCGATGATGCCCAGCACCGGCCAGCCATTCTCGACCAGTGCGATCAGCGTGCCGAAGATCGGACGCCCCACGGTGAAGCTGCGCGTCCCGTCGATCGGGTCGAGCACCCATTGGCGCCCTGTCACGCCGTCCTTCACGCCATATTCCTCACCGTGAATGCCGTCGCCCGACCGCTCGGCATCCAGGATACGGCGCATTGCCGATTCGGCCTCGCGATCGGCCAGCGTCACGGGTGATCGATCGGCCTTGATCTCCAGCCCCATTTCTCGGCGGAAATACGGACGGATGGCGGCACCGGCGGCATCCGCTAGCCGGAGGGCAAGGTCGATATCGGTCGCATGTACGGGCATCGCGTCATTGATAGAATAGCGAGCCCGTATCAGCAATGGACGCCGTCGCTGGGACACGATAGGCGTCAACGTGGTTAATTGGAGAGGACTGGCGCAATGAAGGCTTGGGTAGGCATTCTTTTGGCGGTGGCGGCGGCAATGCCCGCGTCGGCCGCGTTGCGGCCCGGCACGACTGCCCCCGACTTCACCACGCGCGGCGCGGTGGCGGGCAAAGTCTTCACGCTGCACCTGAAAGACCAGCTGAAGAACGGTCCGGTCGTCCTGTATTTCTTCCCCGCCGCCTTCACCAGCGGGTGCAGCGCCGAGGCACGTGCCTTTGCCGAGAAGATCGACGCCTTCAAGGCTGCAGGGGCTCGCGTGATCGGCATGTCGGCCGATCCGGTGGACAAGCTGGCCGCCTTCTCCAAGGCCGAATGTGCGGGCAAGTTCCCGGTGGCCAGTGCGGGCCCCGCGATCGTCAAGGGTTATGACGTCGCGCTGGGCCGTCAGATCGAGGGTCGCGACATCACCTCGCGCACCAGCTATGTCATCGACCGCAACGGCCGCGTGGTCTTCGTGCACGACGACATGAACCCGGCCGAGCATGTCGCCACCACCCTGGCGGCGGTGCGCGACCTGAAGACGCGTCGCTGATCCAGGGATCCGGGGCGGAGACATGACCTTGGGGGGCCAAACGGGCGGAAAAATGCAGACGGCGGCGCAAGGCGCCGGTGCGTCCGATCGGCTGTACGATCGGATCGGCCGGTTCCTGGACGACCATCGGCTGTCGCCCGATCCGGCGCATTATGCCTTTGTCCACGCGATCCTGACGGATCCGAACGGATCCTTGGCGCGCGCGGTCGAGGCGTTGATCGACGGCGGCGTGCGGCTGCACCGGGACGACATCGCCCGGCTGGGCGGCCCGGCGGACGCCGTCCGCCCTGCTTCGGCGTCGACCGCGCGTCCCCCCGTCGCGCGCAAGATCGCCCCGCCGCCCGAGGCGACCCAGTCCGACGCCCTGGCGGAGCAGACGCAGAACCAGGTCGAGACCTTTGCCGCCGTCATCCGCGCGATCCAGGCCGGTACGTCGGAATTCGGCGCCGATCTGGCGCGCAACGCCGCGGTGATCTCCCGCGGCGAGAGCATCGGTCTGGCCACGCTGGCGCAACTGACCGGCGAGATGCTGGAGCGGGTCGATGCAGCCGAGAACCAGATGAAACAGGCGACGGCCGAGGCGGAATCGCTGCGCGAGAAGCTGGCCGAGGCGCGGGCGACCGCGCGGCGTGATCCGCTGACCGGGCTGGCCAACCGCCTGGCGTTCAACGAGGCGCTCGTCCACTGCTTCCAGGCCGGGCATGATTGCCACCTGGCGCTGTGCGATGTCGATCGGTTCAAGCGGATCAACGACGAACTGGGCCATGCGGTCGGCGACCGGGTGCTGCATTCGATCGGTGCCATCCTGGCCGAAGAGGGCAAGGGCCATGTCGTATGCCGTCACGGTGGCGAGGAGTTCGCCATCCTGATGCACGGCCTGTCGAACGCGGAGGCGACCGCCCTGATCGACCGTGCCCGCGATTCGGTGCGCGAACGGCGGATGCGGGTGCGCGAAACCGGTGAGCCCGTCGGGGAGATCACCTTCTCCGCAGGGATCACCGCCTTTCGCCCCGGCGATACGCAGGAAACGCTATTCGCCCGCGCCGATCTGCTGCTCTACCGCGCCAAGAACGAGGGTCGTGATCGCGCCTTGAGCGACGGGTGATTTTCCCGCCATGTGATGGCGGGAAACACTTCGGCCCAGTGGCGGATTTTCCCAATTTTTACGCGCCGAAAAACAATATCCCGGTAAATCAATAGCTTAAAGAACTGGCACGGACCCTGCAAAGTCCCTGGCATCGGACGCCAAATGGTTTGGCGACCGGGTCAACCAGGGAGTTACCACCATGTTCGCTTCGTTCCAGACCCGCCAGATCCTCGTCTCGGTCGTCGGCGCGCTCGTCTTCGCCGGCCTCGCGATCACCTCGGCCGCCCCGATCTTTCCGATCGCCTGAGCGCGATCGTGCGCCATCGCCTGTACGGCCGGGCTATCCCCTGATCCGGATGCCCGGCCGTTTGCGAGACGGATTTCAGGCGGTTGCGACCGCCCCGACCGGCCCGACCGGCGCCTCTTCATCCCGCGAATAGGTCCCCGTCAGCACCCCGGCGGCGAGCACATGGCCCGCCATCGCCTCAACCAGCGAGCTGCGGCCCGGCGTCTCTCCGCCGATATCGACCGCCGCATCCAGTGCGAATAGCTGAAACACGTAACGATGCTCGCCATGCCCGCGCGGCGGATCGGGCGGCAGCCAGCCTTCGCTCAGATAGGAATTGCGGCCCACATCCCCGCCCTCTGCCGAGCCGGGTCCGTCGGCGACGATCGCCCCTTCGGCCAGATTCCCGGCGTGCGGCGGCAGGTTCCAGACGATGGCATGGACCAGCGGCTGCGGCGTCGGTGCATCGGCATCCTCGACCAGCAAGGCCAGCATCGCCGTACCCTCCGGCGGATCACCCCAGACGAGCGGCGGCGACACGCCCGCCCCATCGGCGGTGAAGCGTTCGGGCAACCGCGCCATGTCGCCAAAGGCCGGGCTGTCCAGCCGCATCGCGGCGGGAGGAGTCAGTTCGCGGCGGACCACCGCGATCGATTCGACCCCGGCGCGCCAACCGCTCATCGCCTTGCCCAGCCAGGCGGGCAGGTGTTCGAGCATCGTCTTCTCCTCTATCGCGGCGCGACGGGTTCGACCCGTGTGCGCCATACGGTCAACGTGTCGATTGCCCCCCGGCATTCGGTCATCCGGGCCGCTTCGAGCAGGCGGAAGCGCGTGCCGTCCCAGCCGAACGTCTGGGCATCGCCGCAATCGCCCAGCCCCCGGCCCTTGCCCCAACTGGACAGGCGACCGGCAGGCGACCAGGTGACGTTGACCAGGATTTCGGGCTGGCCGGGATCGGGGGTTTCACCGAAATGATAGGCGAAGTCGAAGCTGGCGGGCGTCAGTCGCCCGTCGCGCCAGATCAGCGGCTTGACGAGATAATTATAGGCCCCCGCGCCGCAGGACATCAGGACGAGGGTCGATCGCCGGTCGAGCCGGTGCGCGTCGGCGCTGAACGGACTGCCATCGTCCACCACGCAACCATAGCGACGGCGCGCTTCGGCGATGGCGGTGGCGGGAACACTGGCCGCGCCGCGCGGGGGCGTGACGACATGCACCAACGGTAAGGCGGGCGCCGTGCCGCGATGGCGGGCAGAGCCGCGTGCGATCAGCGCGGTGGTCGTGCCCGCGCGCTTCTGCCGGTCGTCCATATAGCGCAGGGCCGCGGCCGCACCGTTCAGCGAGACGCCATGACTGGTCGGGGTCAGGATCGCGGCGCGCCGCCCCCGGCCGATCGCCGCGACCAGGGCGGTGGCGGGCGCGCCCTGCCACATCCCCTCGCCGTCGCGGTCGAGCGTGGTCGAGGCGACCGTACGTCCGTCGACCCGGAGGCTGGCGGTCTTGGCGCGGCCGGTCATGTCGCGCACCCGCACGGTCACGCGCCCCGCGCCGTCGCGCGCGACGATCAGACCGACATCCTGAAGCGCGCTGTCCTGCGTGGCGAGCGACGCGCTCTCGCACGCCCGGCCATTGTCGCAGGCGACGATCCAGTCGCGAAACAGCTTCAAACCGCCCGGACGCGGCGAACTGTCCGGCGCGGCGGCGACGGCGGGTGCCGCGATCAGTGCCATCCACAAGACAGGGCTCGTACGAATCATCCCCGATCAACCCCTTTGCTGGCGATCCCGTTCCGAACCGGATAGGGCAACGCTAAACGGCTTTGTGCCAAAGAATCAGGAGAGTGTCGCCATGCAGTCAGTGGGGAAATCGGTCGGCGTGATCGGCGCCGGACAGATGGGCGCCGGCATCGCCCAGGTGTCGGCGGCGGCCGGCTATGCGGTGAAGCTGGCCGATGTCTCGCTCGACCGGGCCGAGGCGGGCAAGGCGGGTATCGCCAAGGCGCTCGACCGACTGGTGACGAAGGAAAAGACGACGCGCGAGGACGCCGACGCGCTCCTGTCGCGCATCGAGCCGGTCGGCACCCTGTCCGCCATGGCCGGGTGCGAGCTGGTGATCGAGGCGGCGACCGAGCGCGAGGCCATCAAGCGCGCGATCTTCGAAGAGGTGGGCAAGGGCATGTCCGACACCGCGATCCTGGCGACCAACACCTCGTCCATCCCGATCACCCGGCTGGCGCAGGCCGCGCCCGATGCGGGGCGATTCGTCGGCGTGCACTTCTTCAACCCGGTGCCCGTCATGGGCCTGATCGAGCTGATCCGCGGCCTCGCCACCGCGGACGAGACGGTGGCCAGGGTCGAATCGTTCGCGCAGGAACTGGGCAAGCGCGTCGTCCATGCCAATGACGCGCCGGGCTTCATCGTCAACCGTGTGCTGATGCCGATGATCAACGAAGCGATCTTCGCGCTGGGCGAGGGCGTGGCGACGATCCCCGATATCGACGCGGCGTGCCAGCTGGGGCTCAACCACCCGATGGGCCCGCTGACGCTGGCCGATTTCATCGGGCTCGACACCTGCCTGGAGATCACCCGCGTGCTGTTCGAGGGCACGGGCGATCCCAAGTTCCGGCCCGCGCCCCTGCTGATCAAATATGTCGAGGCGGGCTGGTATGGCCGCAAGACCAGGCGCGGATTTTACGATTACACCGGCGCCGAGCCCGTACCGACGCGCTGACCCGCCAAATCCTCCCCATCTCCGATGGGGAGGTGGCAGGGCGAAGCCCTGACGGAGGGGCCTCGCCGCAGACGAGGTTGCCCCACCACCACCGATTAGCGGCGGTCCCCCTCCCCAAGTGAACTTGGGGAGGAGTAGGCTAGAATGCCCCGTGCACCCGCAGTGCGAGTATCTCGGCGGGCCCACGATCGCGATTGTACCCCGGATTTTCCACGAACTGCGCGTCCAGAGTCACCGCGAGCGCCCGGGTCAGCCCGACATCGTAATAGGCCTCGGCAATCTCCTCCGCCCCCGCATTGGGGAGCTTGCCGTCGCCGACCAGCACGCCCAGGCCCCCGCCGCCAGATAGCGGCGATGCTCGGCCGAAATGCCGTTGGCGATCAGCGCCAGCCCGATCCGATCCTGCGCGCGGCCCCAGTTCCTGCCGTTCAACGACGCGCCCAACTGGGCGGTCCGGTCGATATCGGTGAAGTCATAGGGCTCGATCGACCCGTCGCTGACCCCGATCCGCGCGAACAGGCCCAGCGTATCGGTCAGCGCCTGGTCCATGTTCATATAGCCGCCGACCCGCGTCATCCGCCGCCGGGTGAAGGACGGATCGACCGCCCCCCCATTGGCGGCGGCATAGGCCAGCGCCTCGTCGAAGCGGCTGAAATTGCCCCGGTTGCGGAAGAAGCCGACACGCACCGATCCGGGCCGCCCGGCAAGGCTGTGGCGATGCTCGACCTCGGCGTCGAGCTGATACTGGCCGAAACCATGTTCCAGCCGTTCGCCATTGGGTACGGTGGACAGGTTGAACAGGCCGGTGCGGAGCGTCCAGTCGCCGCGATAGAGTTCGGCCGCCAGCCCGGTGGTATAGCCCCAGGCATCGGCGGCATAATCGAAGCTGCCGGTATCGACCGCCGACCAGTTCAGGAAATCGCCGCGCGGGTCATGCGCATAAGGATTGGTGTCGAACATGTCGCCGACGCCGAACTTGCCGATGGTCAGGACGACGCGATCGACCGCACGCGACCCGCCAAGCTGGTTGGCGACGCCCGCCACCGCCTCGCGCCCGCCGCCCAGCCCGATGGTCTGGCGGAAGAATGCGCGTTGCAGCCGGAAATAGGGTTCGGCCTTGCCGACCTTATAGGCCTCCGCGCTCGGAAAGCCCGCGACACCCAGCGTGTTGGACAGGCCGAAGCCCTGGTCGATTTCCGGATTCACCCACAGTTCGCCGCCGTTCCACGGCCGCGCGCCGATGAAGGCGGTGACGTCGGTGGTCTCCCTCACCTGGCGCGGGGTCAGGCTGTTCGGGCCGATATAGGGCGAGGCAAAGCCGCCCACCCCTTGCGCGACGAGGGTGGCCTGGCCGTGGATCGCGAAATCCTCAGGCTGGGTGTCCTGTGCGAAGGCGGCACGCGCGACGAGGAACAGGCCGCACACAGCGGCCCGCGAAACGATACGGATCATGACGCTATTCCCGGATCAGGCCGACGGGCGGGTGCGGCGCATCGCCTGCGGCCGGGTGGACGCGACCAGGCGCAGCAATCGTGCGCGTTCACGGGGAACGCTCGCCATGACGGTGGCGAGGGAATGGGCGCGGACATGCGCGCGGAACAGGGTACGGGTCATGGCAGACCTCCTTCGGGTTCGTGTGGTCGAGCCCGGCGGAAGGTCGGCGAGGAACGGCGTTAGCGGGCCGACATCGTCGACCCCGTCAGGCCCGTCAGACGGTCGGCAAGAACATGGACGCCGAAGCGTCTACTGTCCTCGTCGCCGGACAAGGGACTAGATCGGGGCATTATGATCCTGTGTAGTGAGTCGGCCACGAGCGCGGCCGACAGGGCGCCCATAGCGCGCTTGTGATGGGGATCAACCCCGGAAAACTCTATTCCTCGCCCTTGCAGGGGAGGAAAGAGGCTTAACCGATGAGCAGGCCCGCCAGCGCCGCCGACATCAGGTTGGCGAGGCTGCCCGCGATCAGCGCGCGGATGCCCAGGCGGGCGATCGTCGGGCGCTGGTTCGGGGCGAGACTTCCCGTCACCGCCATCTGGATCGCGATCGACGAGAAATTGGCAAAGCCGCACAGTGCGAAGGTGACGACCGCGACGGTGCGCGGCGACAACTGCCCGGCCTGCTTGCCAAGGTCGATATAGGCGACGAACTCGTTGAGCACGATCTTCTCGCCGAACAGGCCGCCCGCGATCCCCGCCTCGTTCCACGGCACGTTGAGCAGCGCCATGATCGGCTGGAACACATAGCCCAGCAGCGCTTGGAAGCTGAGGCCGGATATGCCGACCAGATTGCCCAGACCACCCAGCAGGCCGTTGGCGAGCGCCACCAGCGCGACGAAGGCCAGCACCATCGCGCCGACCGCGACGGCCAGCTTCACGCCGGTCTGCGCACCCTGCGCCGCCGCCATGATGATGTTGGCGGGCTTTTCCTCGTCGTGCGTGGCCTCGGCCAGCGCGATCCGCTCGTCCTCGATCACGTCGCCCAGCGGCAACTGGCCCGCGGGCGGCTCCATCCGGTCGGGCATGATGATCTTGGCCATCAGGATGCCGCCGGGTGCCGCCATGAAGCTGGCCGCCAGCAGATATTCGATCGAGATCCCCATCGAGGCATAGGCCGCCAGGATCGTGCCCGCCACGCCCGCCATGCCGCTGGTCATCACGGTAAACAGCTGCGCCGGGGTCAGCCCCGCCAGATAGGGGCGGATGACGAGCGGCGATTCGGACTGGCCGACAAAGACGTTGGCCGCCGCGCAGAGCGATTCGACCTTCGATACGCCGATCACCTTCTCGATCGCGCCGCCCAGCCAGCGCACGACCAGCTGCATGATGCCCAGATAATAGAGGATCGAGACGAGGGCGGCGAAGAAGATGATCACGGGCAGCGCCTGGATCGCGAAGTTGCGGCCCAGCGGATCGGATGCCAGCGCGCCGAACAGGAACTTGGTCCCCTCATTCGCATAGCCGAGAAGGCCCGCGACCCCGCCCGACAGCCATTGCAGCACCCGCTTGCCCCAGGGGACATAGAGGACGAGGACCGCGATCCCCGCCTGGAGTGCGAACGCCGCGCCGACGACGCGCAGGCGGATCGCCCGCCGATCGGTCGACAGGGCGACCGCGATCGCCAGAATGACCAGAATACCCGCGATACCGATGGCAAAACGATTCATGCGCGCTGCTTAACTATCCCGCTTGGGGCTGAGACCATGACGCGGCCCCCCGGCTGCGCGAAGAACGATCATACGCATGGAGCGGCACGACCGCCATAGTTTTGATCGGAGGGCGGTTTATGCCGCCATGCGCCGCAGGCGGGGTGGCGTCAGCGCAGGCTGACCGTCACCCCGTCGATCACGAACTGCACCGCCAGCGCGGCGAGTAGCACGCCCAGCACGCGGGTGATCACCGCCTCGATCTTGGCGCCCAGCAACCGCATCAGCGGCCCCGCCGCCAGTAGCGCGACGAGCGTCAGCAGCAGGATCGACACCATCGCCGCCAGCACCACGATCGAGGCCTGGAGCCCCGAATTGCGGCTCATCAGCAGCATGACGGTCGCGATCGAGCCCGGGCCCGCGATCATCGGCATCGCCATCGGAAAGATCGACACGTCCTCCGCCTCGTGCGGATCGTCGGCGACCTTGGCCGCACGGTCCTCGCGCCGTTGGGTGCGCTTCTCGAACACCATTTCCAGCGCGATCAGGAACAGCATGATACCGCCCGCGATGCGGAACGCCGCCATCTCGATGCCCAGGCCGTGGAGCAGCGCCTCGCCGAACAGGGCGAAGACGAACAGGATGACCGAGGCGACCATGACCGCGCGGATCGCCATCGCCCGGCGATGCTGCGGCGTCGCCCCTGCGGAAAGGCCCGCATAGATCGGTGCGCAGCCCGGCGGATCGATCACCACGAAGAAGGTGATCAGCGAGGAAATGAAGAGTTCGAGCACGACCTTACAGCGCCGTCTGGTCGATCGCGACGCCCTCGCGCCGTCCGGCCGAGACCAGCGTGTTGCGCAGCAGGACCGCAATCGTCATCGGCCCGACGCCACCCGGTACCGGGGTGATCGCCCCGGCCCGCTGCGCCGCCGTGTCATATTCGACGTCGCCGACCAGGCCCGTCTCGGTACGGTTGATGCCGACATCGATGACGCTCGCGCCCGGCTTGATCCACTCGCCCTTCACCAGCCCCGGCACGCCGACCGCCGCCACGACGATATCGGCGCGGCCGACCACTTCGGCCAGGTTGCGGGTGCGGCTGTGCGCGACCGTCACGGTGCAGCTTTCGCCGAGCAGCAGTTGCGCCATCGGCTTGCCGACGATGTTGGAGCGGCCGACGACGACCGCATCCATGCCCGACAGGCTGGGATGGATGCTCTTGAGCAGCATCAGGCAGCCGAGCGGTGTGCAAGGCACGAAACCCTCGCTGCCCGTCGCCAGCCGCCCGGCATTGACCGGGTGGAAGCCGTCGACATCCTTGTCGGGGTCGATCGCCTGGATCACCGCCTGCGCGTCGATCTGGCCCGGCAAGGGCAGCTGGACGAGGATGCCGTCGACGGCCGGATCCTGGTTGAGCTGTTCGACCAGCGCCAGGAGCGTCGCCTGGTCGGTATCGACGGGCAGGCGATGCTCGATGCTCTCCATGCCCGCCTCGCGCGTCGCCTTGCCCTTGGAGCGGACATAGACGCTGGAGGCCGGATCCTCGCCGACCAGCACGACCGCCAGGCCCGGCGCGCGGCCTGCCTGTTCGCGGAAGGTCGCAACCTGGGTGGCGATGCGGGTGCGGAGGGCGGCGGCAAACGCCTTGCCGTCAATGATCGTGGCGCTGGTAGTCATGGCTGACCGCCATAAAGCGCCTGCGCGATACGCGCCAGTGTATGCGGGTCCCCCGCGACGTGCAGCCGCTTCAATCGCGCGGTTTCGCCCGCGACAATGCTGACGGCGCGCTTGGGCACCCCGAAATGCTTCGCGACCAGCGGGATCAGCGCCGCATTGGCCGCGCCGTCGACCGGCGGGGCCGACAGGCGCGCGGCGAAATGATCGTCCGTGCCCGCGCTCAGCGCATCGCGCCCACCACGCGGCGTGACCCGGACCGCGATCCGGATCCCGTCATCGCAGGGGCTCCATGCGGGCATCAGCCGACGACGACCGCGCCCCCGTACATCGCATTGGCGATGGCGGTATCCAGGATCTTGCCCAGGATGATCACCGCCAGCAGCACGACCATCGGCGACAGGTCGAGCGCGCCGAAATCGGGCAGGATGCGCCGGATCGGGCGATAGAGCGGATCGGTCATCTTCTGCAGCGCATACCAGACCGACCGGATGAAGTCGTTCGAGGTGTTGATGACGTTGAACGCGATCAGCCAGGACAGGATCGCCTGCACGATGATGATCCACCAGACGACGTTGAGCAGAATCTGTAGAATCTGAAGGATGAGGACCAACGCAGGGAGCTCCCATTTGCAATTCGGCCATATCTAGGGCGCGGGGAGCCCGGGGGCAACAATCGTGCGCGGTGGTCCTGACGCAGGCGGAACGAAGTTCCGATTCGCGCGTCGGACGGGGATGACACGGGAGAGGGGATGGCCGCGCCGGACGCGGGTGTTGGTCGGGTTGCTGGTTGGGCTCCCCTTGCTGTTCCTGTTGATCCTGGCGGTGTTTCCCTGGGGTATGCTGCGCGGCGCGGTGTGTCGCGCCGCGACCGAGCGGTTCGGACGACCGGTGACGATCGGCTCGGTCCACCGCGTCGACGGCATCGGCTTTCACCCCACCATCGCGGTCGAGGCGCTGAAAATCCCGCAGGCCGGATGGGCCGGACGGGGCGATTTCGCGGCGGTGGAGCGGGCCGAGATCCGCTTCTCGGTCTGGCCGCTATTGCGCGGGGCGTTCGTGCCCGAAGACATCCGGGTGTCGGGCCTGCGGCTGGCGCTGGTCCGCGACAAGCAGGGCCACACCAACTGGTCGCGCCCCGGCGAACCCGAAGAAGGTGGCAGCGCGACCGATCTGCAAGGACTGACCGTCACCGATGGCGTGGTCCGCTACCGCGACGCCAAGGAGGATCGTGAGGCGATCCTGAAGGTCGCCGCCGACCCGGATCGCGGCGTCCGCGCCGAGGGGGAGGGCCGGGTGCGCGGTGCGCCGGTGCGGATCGCCTTCACCGGTGCGGCGGTGAAGCCCGGCCCCTGGCCCTTCACCGCCAACATCACCGGCGATCAGCTGGCCATGAAGGCCGTCGGCACGATGGACCGTCCGCTCGACACCGATGCGATGTCGCTGGACCTCTCCGCAAAGGCGGACGACCTGAAGCGGATCGACGCGGTGATCGAGGCCGGGCTGTTCCAGACCCGCGCCGTCCAGTTGACCGCGCATGTCCGCCACGAACGCCTGCGCTGGACGATCACCGACCTGAAGGGTCGGATCGGCCGCTCCGACCTGACCGGACGGCTGACCGTCGACAAGAAGGGCGGACGCACGCTGCTGGATGGCGACGTGGCGGCCGGGCAGCTCGATTTCGACGACCTGTCCTCCGCGCAAGGTCGCGCCGAGGCCGCCGCGCTCGAACGCCGGATCGGGCCGCGCCTGGTGCCCAACACACGGATCGATATCGGCAAGATCGACACCACCGACGGTACGATCCGGTTCAAGGCGGGCCGGGTGGTCAGCGCGCAGGGTGCCTCGCCGATCACCGGCCTGTCAGGGCGGATGACGATGGATCATCAGCGGCTGACCATCAGCGACATTCGCCTGGCACTGCGCGAAGGCGTGGTGACGGGACAGGCGGTGGTCGACCAGAGCGGTGGGGCGAAGATGCCGCGCCTGTCGGTCGACCTGCGCCTGCGTGGAGCGAGCGTGTTGTCGCTGTCGGGCGAGACGCGGATCACCGGCCGGGTCGCGGCACGCGCAGTGCTGGCGGGCATGGGCGAGACGGTGCGCGCAGCGATCGGGCGGGCGGACGGGCGGATCGGACTGGTCGTCGCCAACGGGACGCTGCCCGATCGTTATGCGACCGCGCTGGGCTTCGACGCCGGTGCGGCCTTCATGGGCGATGGCGGCCAGGCGAGCCTGCGCTGTCTGGTCCTGGGCGTTGCGATGACGAACGGCACGGGACGCGTCGCGCCGCTGATCGTCGATACCTCGCGCAGTCGGCTGGACGGGACGGGGACGGTGCACTTTCCCGACGAGCGGCTGGCCCTGCGCCTGACCGGTGCGCCGAAACAGGGCGCGACGCTCCGGCTGGCAGGGGCGGCAACGGTGGGGGGCACGCTGCAGCAACCCGATCTGGTGATTCCGAAAGAGGTGAAGTCGGTCGGCAACATCTTCAAGTCGATCGGCCGGGCGATCACCGGTGACACCGGGCCGAAGGCGCAGAATGCGGCGTGCGGGGCGCTGGCGCGGCAGGTGTTGCGGTAACGCCTCGATGCTCCATTCGGCCTATTTCCCCGCGCGGTTCAGGCTGACCCTACCCTCCGCTCAGGCGGAACGGAGGGTGGGAGTGGGGGTCATTTACCCTCAGCTTTAAGCGGCCGGGCCAATAGCGCCCCGATCACCTCGCCGACGCCCGCGCCTTCGAGCAACCGGCACACCGCCTCGCACACCGGCATGTCGACCCCGGCCTCCGCCGCCGCCTGGCGCAGGACGGGCGCGGTAAACGCCCCCTCCGCCACGGTCCGCCGGTCGGCCAGCAGTTCGGCGGCGGATCGCCCCTGCCCCAGGCCGACGCCCAGCGAGAAATTGCGCGAGGCGGTCGACGAACAGGTCAGCACCAGATCGCCCAGGCCCGACAGTCCCGCCAGCGTCTCGGCCCGCCCCCCGCGCGCCAGCCCGAACCGTGTCATCTCGGCAAAGCCCCGCGCGATCAGGGCGGCGCGGGCATTCTGACCCAGCCCGGCACCCTCCACGACGCCGCAACCGATGGCCAGGACATTCTTGATCGCCCCGCCAATCTCCGCACCCGTGACGTCGTCGGTGGCATAGGGCCGGAAATGCGGCGCCGCGATCCGCTGCGACAGGGCTTCGCGCAAACCCGCTTCCTCGCACGCCAGCGTCACCGCCGTCGGCAGGCCCGCCGCCACCTCATGCGCGAAGGTCGGGCCGGACAGGACCGCGATCGGCGCATCGGGGTGGATCGCCCGCGCGACCTCGCCGACCAGCCGCCGGGTGCCCGCCTCTATCCCTTTTGAACACAGGACCAGCGGCCTGGACCCGACCGGCATCGTCGCCAACACCGCGCCCACCGCCTGCGCGGGCGTCACGACCAGCAGCGCGTCCATGTCCGCCATCGCCGCCGGATCGCTGACCGCCTCGATGCCGGGCGAGAGCGCGATGTTCGGCAGATAGAGCGGGTTGGTGCGGGTCGTGTTGATCGCCTCGGCCACCGCCGGATCGCGCGCCCAGAGGCGCACCGGACGGCCTCCATGCGCCGCCACCTGCGCCAGCGCGGTGCCCCAGGCCCCCGCCCCGATCACCCCGATCCTCATGCCTTCACCCCGGCGCCGCGCACCGCTTCGGCCGCCGGATCGAGCGGCCAGCGCGCGCGGGCGGGCGTGTCGAGCGGATCGGTCAGCCCCGCACGGAACCGCTCCACCCCCGCCCAGGCGATCATCGCGGCATTGTCTGTGCACAGCCAGAGCGGCGGCGCGACGAAGCGAAGCCCATGCTCGGCGGCAAGTCCTTCCAGTGCGCCGCGGATCACGCCGTTCGCCGCGACCCCGCCCGCGACGACCAAAGCCGTCACCGGCGGCACCTCGGCCAGCGCCCGTCGGGTGCGGTCGATCAGGCAGTCGACCACCGCCTGCTGGAACGAGGCGGCGATATCCTCCGGCCGGTGATGCCCGACCGCGCGCGCCACCGCCGACTTCAACCCGGCGAACGAGAAATGCGGCTCGGCCGAGCCCTTTAGCGGGCGGGGCAACGGCACCGCATAAGCGTTACCCTCCCGCGCCGCCGCCTCGACGCGCGGTCCGCCGGGATAACCCAGCCCGAGCAGCTTGGCGGTCTTGTCAAACGCCTCTCCCGCCGCATCGTCGATCGTCGTCGCCATCCGCCGATAACGCCCGACTCCTTCGACCAGCAGCAGCTGGCAATGCCCGCCCGATACCAGCAGCAGCAGATAGGGATAGGCCAGCTCGCGGTCCGACAGGCGCGGCGACAGGGCATGGCCCTCCAGATGGTTGACCGCGATCAGCGGCTTGCCCGCCGCATGGGCCAGCGCCTTGCCGGTGACCAGCCCGACCATCACCCCGCCGATCAGCCCCGGCCCCGCCGTCGCCGCGATCGCGTCGACATCGGACAAGCGCACGCCCGCATCGGCAAAGGCGGCGGCGACCAGCGGCTCCATCGCCTCGACATGCGCGCGCGCGGCGATTTCGGGGACGACGCCGCCGAACGGGGCATGCGCCGCCTCCTGCCCGAGCAGCCGGTGCGCCAGCACGCGGCCGTCATCGGTGACCAGCGCGGCGGCGGTCTCGTCGCACGAGGATTCCAGTCCCAAGATCAGCATGAACCATCCCATACCCGCCCGTTGCCAACTTGTCGAAGGGGGGCGTGTTGCGGCAAAGGCATGTCCATGGTTCGTTTTCGGCTCGGTACGCGCGGTTCGCCGCTGGCCCTCACCCAGGCGCAGATGGTGCGCGCGGCGCTGGCGCAGGCGCAGGGGTGGAGCGAGGACGCGGTCGAGATCGTGCCGATCAAGACCACCGGCGACCGGGTGCAGGATCGTGCCCTGGCCGAGATCGGCGGCAAGGCACTGTGGACCAAGGAACTGGACCGCGCGCTGTACGACCGCGAGATCGACGCCGCGGTCCATTCGATGAAGGATGTCGAGACGATCCGTCCCGACTGGCTGCACATCGCCGCCATGCTGCCCCGCGCCGATGTCCGCGACCGGCTGATCGGCGCGGAAACCATCGCCGAGCTGCGCCCCGGCGCGGTGATCGGGACCAGCAGCCCGCGTCGCCGTGCACAGATGCTGTCGCATCGACCCGACCTGACCATCACCCTGTTGCGCGGCAATGTCGACACCCGCCTGGCCGCCGTGGCGAATGGCGATATCGACGCGACGCTGCTCGCCGCCGCCGGGCTGGACCGGCTGGGGCGCGAGGTCGGTCACGCGGTGCCGACCGACCAGATGCTGCCCGCCCCTGCGCAAGGCGCGGTCGGGATCGAGACGCGGGCGGACGATGCCGCCGCCACGATGCTGGTCGCCTCGATCGACCATGCCGAGACCCATGCCTGCGTCATGGCCGAGCGCGCGCTGCTCGCCGCGCTGGCCGCCGATTGCCACAGCCCGGTGGCGGCGCTCGCCTCGCTCTCGGGCGAGATGCTGACGCTGCGCGGCGAATTGCTGGCCGAGGACGGGTCGTCGCGGGTCAGCGGTTGGGTCGAGGGCGCGCTCGACGAGGAACTGGGCCCGCGCCTTGCCGTCGACCTGCTCGAACGCGCCGCACCCGAAGTGCGTCGCCTGTTCGCCGGGGGCTGACCCGCATGGCCGTCGTCGTCGTACGGCCCGCCCCCGGTCACGGCGCGACGATGGCCGCGCTGCATGCGGCGGGACTGACGGCGCGGTGGATTCCCCTGTTCGAGGCCCGAGCGGTCGAATGGACGCCGCCCGATCCGGATATGGTCGACGCGCTCCTCCTGACCAGCGCGCAAGCCGTGCGGCTGGCCGGGCCGGGACTGGATGACCTGCGGCACAAGCCGGTGGTCGCGGTCGGCCCCGCCACCGCGGCGACGGCGCGCGCGGCGGGGTTGTCGGTCGTGCTGACCGGCACGCGCGATGCCGCCGCCGTGGTCGCCGAGGCGAAGGCGGCGGGATTGACCCGCCTGTTGCATCTGGCGGGGCGCGACCGGGTGGAGACGGGCGCGATGGTGCGGACCGTCTATGCCGCCGACCCCTGCGCCATCCCCCCCGAGATCATCGGCACACTGGCGGGCGAAACCGTCCTGCTCCACTCCGCCCGCGCCGCACAGCGCCTGGCCATGCTGCTCGACGAAGCGGGGCTCGCGCGCAGCATGGTGACCCTCGTCGCGATCAGCGCCAAGGTCGCCCAGACGGCGGGCGCGGGCTGGGCCGATGTCGTGGTGGCCGACGGACCGCGCGACGACGCGGTGGTGGCGGCCGCGCGGGCGTTGACCCGGACAGCCGCCACGGGGATAAGCAGCGCATGAACGATTTCGCGCCGATCGACCGACCGCCCCCGCGCGGCGCCCGTACGGGCGCCATCATCGCGCTGTTTCTGATCGCCTTTGTCGCAGGGTGCCTGCTGATGGCCTATGCGATGCGCAACATATCCTGGTTCGGCGGCACGGCGGCCACCACGCGCCAGGTCGCGACCACCAAGCCCGGCACCGGCACCACCCCGGCAAGCGACGCGGCGCGCACCTCCGCCGATCCGGTCGCACTCGCCAGCCGCGAGGCGACGCTGGCCGCGCAGTTGGCCGTGCTCGAGACGCGGGCTGCCACGCTCGCCACCGACACCGCGACGGCGGGGGCGCAGGCGGGCCGCGCCGAATCGATCCTGGTCGCCGCCGCCGCGCGCCGCGCGGTCGATCGCGGCCAGCCGCTCGGCTATCTGGAGGAGCAGTTGCGTATCCGGTTCGGCACGACCGCGCCCAGCGCCGTGTCGGTCCTGATCGCGACGTCGCGCCAGCCGGTCACGATCGAGGCGCTGCGCCAGGGGCTGGACGATCTGGCGCCCGATCTGGTGGTCAACGGCAATGACGGCTGGTGGGAAGGGCTTCGGCAGGAGCTGGGCCGCCTGATCGTCATTCGCGAGGCCAGCGCGCCCTCGACCAACCCCGTCGAGCGGCTGGCACGGGTTCGCCGCCTGCTCGACGGCGGCCAAGTCGATGCGGCGCGGGCCGAGGTCGCGCGCCTGCCCGGTGCCGATGGCGCGCGTGCCTGGCAACATGCCGCGCAGCGTTACCTGCTGGCGCGCCGCGCGCTCGACGTGATCGAGAATGCCGCGCTGGTCTCCGCCGCCACGCCGTCGCCCGCGCAAGCCCCGACCCAGCCCCCGGCACAGGTCGCCCCGCCCATCGTGACGACACCGATGGCGGACGCGCCGCCCGTACCCGACGCCGCGACGACGCAGGCCGCTCCCCAGGGCACGCCGACGATCTGAAGCCGACTTTCATTCGTGTCTTCTTTCCCTCTCCCCTGGACAAGGGCGAGGGAAGGCAAAGCGATCATGAACGCCGATGGGCTGTAACCACCGTCCATCCGGAAAATTCCCGGATGCCGCGATGGCCCCGACCGGTCCAGACAGCATGGCGATGACACCCTCCCTCCCCCTCGCCGCCGGTCGTGCCCGGTCGGCCATTCATGGGGAGGACCGCGCGCCGCGGCGGCGCTGGCGGCTGGACCGGGACGACTGGATCGCGCTGGCGCTCTACAGCCTGGCCTTTGCCGCGACCCACCGCTTTTCGCAGTTGTGGAGTGGTTCGGGTTTCTACTCGCTCTGGTTTCCGGCGGCCGGGGTCCGCTTGGCGCTGATGTGGCGGATGGGCGCGCGGCTGACGCCGGCGATCGCGGTGATCGAGATCGCGGACAATGTCGTCTTCGGTTTCGTGACGCTGACCTGGGCGGGTTGGGGCATGACGATCTGGGGGATTACGCGCCCGGTCCTGGCCTACGGCCTGACCGTCACCGGCATCCGCTATCTGGCGAGCCATCGGCTCGGCACGCTGCTGACTGCGCCGATGCCGTTCGGGCTGGCCGCGACGCTGGCGCCGTTGGCGGGGGCCGCGCTGGCGGTGCCACAGGCGCTTTACAATCCCGAGCTGACCGGTGTCACGAACAGTCACGAGGTGATCCTCTCGCTCTCCGCCTTCGTGGTCGGCGACCTGCTCGGCACGCTGTTCGTCGCGCCGCCGCTGCTATGGATCGCCGAGGCGCTGGTCGGGCGGACAGGCGGGGGCGGGTCGTATCGATGGCCCAACCCGCTTGCGCTGGTCGAGGCGGCGGGGGTGCTGGCGCTCGGTATGGGGCTGGCCTGGATGCTGGCGGAGGCCGGGCTGGGGATGCAGCCCGCGCCGGTGCTGGTTGCGGTCGCGTGGATCGGGCTGCGGTTCGGGCGGACCTTCGCCTGGCTCGCGCTGCTGGTCGTCGTCCTGCTCGTCCTGCCCGACACGGCGGGTGCTATGGATACGCCCGAGCGGTTGCAGCGCCACCTGGCGCTCGCCACCATCGTCGTCGCGGGGTATCTGGCGGGCAGTTTCGCCGATGCGCAGGCGGCGGCGCGTGCGACGCTGGAGCGGCGCGACCGGCTGCTCTTCCAGGCCGAGCGGCTGAAGACGTTGCGCGCCATGTCGGTGGCGGTGATCCACGAGATCAGCCAGCCGCTGTCGACCCTGGCGATCGAGGCGCGCCATTTGCACAAGCTGACCGCGACGCGCGACGACGCGATTGCCGAGGGAGCCGCGCTGATCGATCGCAAGGCGGATCACCTGGCCACGCTGATCCGGCGGCTGCGCCGCTTCGGCGGCCATGCCGAAGGCGGGCCGCAGCCGCTGGCGGTCGCCGTCCTGGTCGAGATGGTGGCGGCCATGGCGCGGGGCGAGGCGCGCGAGGCCGGGGTGGCGATGACCATCGCTCCGGTCGATCCCGCCTGGACCGTGACGGCGCATGAGGTCGAGCTGGCACAGGCGCTGATGAACCTCGTCCGCAATGCCATCCAGGCGGCACGCGAGCTGCCCGCCACCGCCTCGACCATCCCCGTCGCCCTGAGCGTCACGGTCGAGGGTGAGCGTGTCGTCATCCATGTCCGCAACCCCGCCGCCGCCGATCGCACCGGGCCCAAGGACGGCGGCATGGGCATCGGCACCCATGTCGCGCGCGCCATTGTCGAGGCGCATGGCGGCCATCTGACCCGGATGCGGGACACCGATGGCCTGGTCCACGCCACCCTATCGCTTCCCCTGATCGAGACACGCTGATGCCTTTTCGTCCCGCCCTTCCCGAACCCGCCGCGCCGGGCACCGTCCATGTGCTGGACGACGATGCCGACCTCGCCGCCTCGGTCGCGCGGATGCTGGCGCGACACGGATTCGTCGCGCGTGCCTTTGACGATCCCGCCGCCCTGCTCGCCGCCTATCCGCACGCCGCCGCGCACGCCGTGGTCACCGATGTGATGATGGGCGACTGGCATGGCTTCGGCTTTGCCGAGCGGCTGCGGACGCTCGACCACCATGTCGCGATCCTGTTCATGACCGCCTGGCCGAGCGCGGCCCATGCGGTGGACGCGGTGCGGCGGCATGGCGGCATCGACTATCTCGACAAGCCGATCGACGAGGACCGGCTCTGCGCCTCGCTGCGCGAAGGGATCGCGTGGTCCGGTGCCGCGCGCGCCGCCGCCGCCCGGCTGGGCGACCTGTCCCCGCGCGAGCGACAGGTGTTCGACCTGATGGTCCAGGGGCATGGCAACAAGGCGATGGCGACGCTGCTCGGCCTTTCGACCAAGACGATCGAGGATCACCGTGCCGCGGTGTTCCACAAGACCCAGACGCAGAGCGTGGCGCAGCTGATCGCCCTGTCCCGCTAACCTCGGGCGGGGGTTCGGGGCGAGAGGGAGCCCGGGCGGCGGGCAATGCGTTGATCGCCGTCAGCCCTGTCGGAGATTCGCCCCGTGAAACCGCTTGCCGCCCTTCTGCTCGGTCCCCTGATCCTGCCACTGGCCGCCTGCGGTGGCGGCGACGGCCGTGATGGTGAAGCACCGCGCAACATCGCGGCGAACGTTCCGGCTTCGACCCGGGAAGCGGACGCCGTCGTGCCCGACACGGCACCGAACGCATCGCTGCCCGCGCCGATCAAGCGGTCCGCCCCGACCGACGCGGATGCCGTGCTGTCCTGCGCGGCGGAGCGCGGCCAGGCGGCGGCGCAGCGGTTGGTGAAGATCTGCACCTCGGTATCCCCCGCCACCCATCCGCCATGCAATGCCGTGAACAGCTGCGCGATCATCGAGGACGAGATCGCCCGAAGCTGCGCCCTGATCGGTGACGATGCCGCGAACATCCCGGGTTGCGCGGTCGATCCCCGGAGCAATGCGGCGGCCGCCGCCGTGGTGCGCCGCTATTACTCGGCGATCAACGCGCATGACTACAGCACCGCCTGGACCCAATGGGGCCCCGACGGCCGCCCCGGCCAGCGCTTCGCCGATTTCCAGAAGGGGTTTGCCGACACCCGTGCGACCCGCGTGACGATCGGAACCCTGCCGCCCAGCGAAGGCGCGGCGGGATCGACCTATGCGACGATCCCCGTGACCGTGGATGCGCAGCTGAACGACGGGCGGCAACAGCGCTTCGTCGGCCAATATGTCGTGCGCCGGGTCAACGACGTACCCGGTGCCAGCGCCGAGCAACGGCGGTGGCACATCGATTCGGCGACGTTGAAGCCGGCCAAGGGGTAGGTTCAATGGTTTGGCACGGCTGCAGGGCGTGCACTTCGACTTCGCTCAGTGCGAACGGGTTTTGGAGTTAGGCGCGACCCGATTAGGCCCAATTCATCCCCACCCAACCAGAGTTTGATCCACCTGCCCTGAACTGTTACCTGACCACCCCGGCGAAGGCCGGGGTCCAGTTGCGGAGGCCTCAGCGATGAAGCGCACCGGATCATCACAACCCCATCCCTAACTGGACCCCGGCCTCCGCCGGGGTGATGCTTCGGCTTTGGCTGGATCAAGCTCCAAACCTCCGTTCCGCCTGAGCGAAGTCGAAGGCCACGGAACGAACGTGGTCAAAGGGGATGCTCCGATGCGCGCCCCCCTCGGTGTAGAAGATCAGGAGCGGCCCTCCCGAACCGCCCCGCCCCGGGGGGCCGCGTTCACCCTTGGCCTTCGACTTCGTTCAGGCTGAACGGAGGGTGGGGGCACTCCCCCTCAGATCACACCGCACCGCTTAAATCGGATGCCCCTCGGTATCGCGCAGCACTTCGCGCCGCCCGACATGGTCGGGCCGTCCGACGATGCCGTCCGTCTCCATCCGCTCGATCAGCCGCGCCGCCGAATTGTACCCGATGCGCAACTGCCGCTGGAGCCAGGAGGTCGAGGCCTTCTGGCTCTCGCACACCAGCTGGATCGCGGCGCGATATTGCTGGTCCTCGGCGGTGTCCTCGCCGGTCGGTGCGCCGTCGAGCGCGAAGCTCTCGGCCGGTTCCTCGGTGACCGACGAGATGTAATCGGGCTGCCCCTGCGCGCGCCAGTGATCGGCGACGCGGTGCACCTCGTCGTCCGAGACGAAGGGACCGTGGACGCGCACGATGCCCTTGCCGCCGGGCATGTAGAGCATGTCGCCGCGTCCCAGCAGCTGTTCGGCCCCCTGCTCGCCCAGGATGGTGCGGCTGTCGATCTTCGAGGTCACATGGAAGCTGATACGGGTCGGCAGGTTGGCCTTGATGACGCCGGTGATGACGTCCACCGACGGGCGCTGCGTCGCCATGATCAGGTGGATGCCCGCCGCGCGTGCCTTCTGCGCCAGGCGCTGGATCAGGAATTCGACCTCCTTGCCCGCCGTCATCATCAGGTCGGCCAGCTCGTCGACGATCACCACGATCTGCGGCAGCGGCTCGTATTCGAGCTTTTCCTCCTCATAGACCGGCTGGCCGGTCTCGGGGTGATAGCCGGTCTGGACCTTGCGACCCAGGGGCTGGCCCTTGGCCTTGGCTGCGCGCACCTTGTCGTTGAAGCTGGCGAGGCTGCGCACGCCGACCGAGGACATTTGGCGATAGCGGTCCTCCATCGTCTCGACCGCCCATTTCAGCGCGCGGACCGCCTTGGCCGGGTCGGTCACGACCGGCGAGAGCAGATGCGGTATGTCGTCATACATCGACAATTCCAGCATCTTGGGGTCGATCATGATCATCCGGCACTGCTCGGGCGTCAGGCGATAGAGCAGCGACAGGATCATGCCGTTGAGGCCGACCGACTTGCCCGAACCCGTCGTACCTGCGACCAGCAGGTGGGGCATGGGTGCCAGGTCGGCGACCACCGAGTCGCCCGCGATATTCTTGCCCAGGATGATCGGCAACTGCGCGGCCTGGTCGGCAAAGCTCTGCGAGGCGACCAGTTCGTGCAGCGACACCATCTCGCGCTTGGCGTTGGGCAGCTCGATGCCGATCACGTTGCGCCCCGGAATCACCGCGACGCGCGCTGAGATGGCGGACATGTTGCGCGCGATATCGTCGGCCAGCGCGATGACGCGGTTGGCCTTGATGCCGGGTGCGGGCTCCAGTTCGTACATGGTGACGACCGGGCCGGGGCGCACCTCGACGATCGCGCCCTGGACGCGGAAATCGTCGAGGACGTTCTCCAGCAGGCGGGCATTGCGCTCCAGCGCCGCCTTGTCGATCGTGCCCGCCGGAGACGGCGGCGCGGGCGTCAGCAGGTCGAGGCCGGGCAGCTGGTACGGCGCGTCGCGGTCCGCCGCCGTCTTGGGCTTGGCGGGGGCGGGCGCGACCTGGCGGTCGGCGATGACGGGGGCGGGGCGATCCTCGCGCACCGGCACCGCCTTGCGCGCCAGGGTCAGCGGTTCCTCGTCCTCCTCGTCTTCGTCATAGAGCGCCTCGTCCTCATCGTCCCAGGGCAGCGCCTCGCCATCCTCGCTCACCGCACGGCGGCGGCGTAGCCGCGCGAGACCGCGCTCGGCCAGGTCGAGTTCCAGGCTGCGTCCCCAGATCAGCGCACCGCCCAGCCCGAAGGCCAGGCCGATCGCCACCGATCCCCAGGTGACGACCGCCGCCTGTCCGGTGAAGCCCAGCGCCCAGTCGACCAGGCTGGCGACCGACAGGCCGATCACCCCGCCCCATCCCGCAGGCAGGGCCAGCACCGCCGAGTCGGACACGAAGGACAGGGCGCACGCCATCAGGGCCACGCCAATCACCGCCTGGCGCAGCATCCTGACCCAGTGGCCCGCCGGACGATCACGCCACAGCCGGGTCGCGATGATCGGTCCGACCGGCAGGATCAGCGCGACGGCGGGCCCGAACAGGGTCAGCGCGATGTCCGCGATCCACGCGCCGGGATGCCCCATCCAGTTGGCGGGCACCGCACCCGAGGCGGTGTTGAGCGCCGGGTCGCTCGCCCGGTAGCTGGCCAGCGCCAGCACCAGCATCAGCGTCACGCCGAACAGGATAAGCGCGGCGACCAGCGCACCGCTGCGCACCGCCCCCGCCTTCACCGTCTCGCGCCATAGAACCGGCTGCGCGCGGCTGGCCATGGGTGTTGTCCTTCAGAAAATGTCCGAAAATACGGGAAAAATCCCGGAAAAATTATCGTCTCTGGCGGTTCCCACGTCAAGGCGCGGCGACCCCCTCTATTATCGGGTCGCGCATTGTTTGGCGGATCGTGAAGGTCTAGGAGCATGGGCATGGATAGCGACGTCATCATCCTCGGCGGTGGCCTGGTCGGGGCCACTCTGGGTGTCGGTCTGGCCGCGCATGGCCTGTCTTCGATCATCGTCGATCCCGCCGATCCGGCGGTCACGCTGGCCCCGGGTTTCGACGGGCGCGCCTCGGCGGTCGCATCGGCGAGCTGGCGGATGCTGGACGCGATCGGCATCGGCGCGAAACTGGCGGGCAAGGGCTGCGAGATCCGGCATATCCGGGTCAGCGACGGGCTGGAGCCGGGCGCGCTCGACTTCATCCCCGATGCCGATGACGGCGCGCTGGGCACGATGTTCGAGAACAAGTTGCTGCGCCGCGCGATCAACGAGGCGGCGATCGAGGCCGAGCTGGTGGACCTGCGCATGCAGACCCGCGCCACCTCGGTCGAGCGCGGTCCGGCGGGGGTCACCGCGACGCTCAGCGACGGCACCACGGTACGCGCCCCCCTGCTGGTCGCCGCCGAGGGTCGCCAGTCGCCGACGCGCGAGGCGGCGGGGATCAAGGTCGCGCGTTGGAATTACGACCACAAGGCGATCATCAGCGCCTTCCACCACGAGGTCGCCCACGAGAATATCGCCTTCGAGATTTTCTATCCCAGCGGCCCCTTCGCCCTCCTGCCGCTGCCCGATGACGAGATCGGGCACCGCTCGGCGATCGTCTGGTCGGTGCCGGGGCGTGACGGCGATGCGATGCTGAAGCTGTCCGACCGCGCCTTCCTGGTCGAGGCGGAGAAGAGCATGGGCGGGTTCCTGGGCACGCTGTCCCATGCCGCCCCGCGCTCTGCCTATCCGCTGGGCTTCCACCGGGCCGCGACGATGACCGGCGAACGGCTGGTGCTGGTCGGCGACTCGGCGCACGGTATCCACCCGATCGCGGGCCAGGGCGTGAACCTGGGCTACCGCGACGTCGCCGCGCTGGTGGAGGTGCTGGTCGAGGGCAAGCGCACCGGCATGGACTTGGGCGATGCCGCGCTGCTCCAGCGATATCAGCAGTGGCGCGGGCTCGACACGCTGATGGTGTCGGTGGCGACCGACAGCTTCAACCGCATCTTCAGCGTGCCCGGCAAGACCGCCAGCGCGGTCCGGCGGCTGGGCATCACCGCGATCAACCATATCCCGCCGCTGAAGAACCGCTTCATGGCCGAGGCGCGCGGCGAAACCGGCGATTTGCCGCGCCTGTTGCAGGGCGTGATGGTTTAGTTCGGAGGGGCTGGTCCATAGAGTACCGTTCCCTCCCCCTCCCCTCCCGCCTGCGGGAGGGGCGTGCCTGGAGGCGCGCGCAGGGCCAACCAAAGACGCCCCCCTCCCGCAAGTGGGAGGGAATGGGGGTGGGTACGCCCCAAGCGACCCGCTTGAAATGATGCCAAACGGGATCCCAAATCCCGTTTTGACGTTTCACAAATCATGACCCCTGGGCCTGATCACCCCACTCGTTCCGTCCGAACCCCGATCCGCGACCGCCGCCAACGCGGCGTAGCGCGTGGCATGGCCGCCGCATTGGTGGTTGTGATGCTGACCCTGCTGGTCGGATGGGGCATCGGGCATCCGCTGTCCCCGACCGACCGGGTCCTGCGTGCGGTGGCGGCCTCGACCGTCGCCGCGCTCTGGCTGGCGGCGGCGATCGGTCATGTCGCGGCGCTGCGGTTCGAATCACCCGCCGACATCGACGCGGCGGCGGATGGCAGCCCCGATTCACCGCATATCGCCATCGCGCAGGCGGTGTTGCGCAACACGCTGGAGCAGGTGGTGCTGGCCATCCCCGCCTATCTGGGGCTCGCCTGGGTGGTCGAGGGGTCGAGCGCGCTGATCCCGCTGCTGGCGGCGCTGTTCTCGGTGGGGCGGACGCTGTTCTGGGCCAATTACGCACGCGGCGCGGTGGCGCGGGCGTTCGGCTTTGCGCTGGGCTTTTATTCCAGCGTGGCGGCGCTGGTCATCGTGCTGGTAGCTCTGGTCGGGCGGCTGATCTGATCCTCCTCGTGCCGGAGAGGATTTTAAAGCTCCCGCGCTTCCTCCACCAGCATCACCGGCACGCCGTCGCGGATCGGATAGGCGAGGCCCGCCGCCTCCGACACCAGCTCCTGGGCGGCCTCGTCATAGCGCAGCCGCGTGCGCGTCACCGGGCACACCAGCCGTTCGAGCAGCCACGGGTCCAGGCTCATTGCAGCGTCACCCGATCCTCGCCGTCATGGCGACCGAAGAATTGCATCAGCTGGATGATCAGTTCGGCACGCTGTTCCAGGTCCACCGCCTCGAGCAGCGCCTGCTTCGCCGCCACGTCGAACGGCGCGATCTGGGCGATGCCGTTGACCAGGCTCTCGTCATCCAGTCGCCCGACCGCGTCCCAGTCGACCGCATAACCCTGAAGCTCGGCGAAGCGGCGCGATTCCTGTTCCAGCGACGCCCGGCGTCCGAGCGACAGCAGATCCTCATCGATCACCGGCAACAGCTCGGCCTCGACCTGGCGGAACGGCGTCGCCACTTCCAGCTCGCGGATGATGCGGAACAGCGAGACACCTTCCAGCACCAGATTATAGCGGCCGTCCTCCATCGCCTCGACCTCGGCGATGCGGCCGACACAGCCCATCTGGTAGAGGCTGGGCGTATCGCCCTCGCCCGAGGGCTGGACCATGCCGATCCGCCGGTCGCGCGCCATCGCGTCGGACACCAGCGCCCGGTAGCGCGGCTCGAAGATGTGCAGCGGCATCGGCATCCCCGGAAAGAGGATCGCGCCCGCCAGCGGAAAGATCGAGAGCCGCGCCACCTCGCCTTACCCGAACAATATGGCGGACAAGCGCCGCCGCTGCTGCGAGACCCAGGGATCGGTCATGCCGACCACCTCGAACAGCTTCAAAAGCTGCTGGCGCGCGGCATCCTCGTTCCAGGCGCGATCCGCCGCCACGATGTGGAGCAGATTGTCCGCCGCCCCGTCGCGGTCGCCCGCCGCCATCTGCGCATTGGCGAGGGCAAAACGCTTTTCGTGATCGTCGGGGTTGGCCGCGATTTCGTCGGCAAGCCCCGCATAGTCCGCCGCCGGGGGAGCCGAGCGCGCCAGCGACACGGTCGCGATCGCACGGTGGATGGCGGGATCATTGGCGAGCCCCTCGGGCAAAGCCTCGGTCGCGGCTTCGGCTTCCTCGATGCGGCCCGCACCCAGCAACGCACGGATATGCCCCGACAGCACGGCGGGATGATCGGGCGCCATCTCGAGCAGCTGCTGGAAGATGGACAGCGCCCGCTCGGCGTCGCCCGCGTCCAACACTTCCTCGCCCATCGCGATCAGCGGTTCCAGCTCGGCCGCCGCGTCCGCCGCCTCCGACTGGATCGGCAACTGCTTGAGCAACTGGTCGAGCATGGTGCGCAGCGCGCTGTCGGTCCGCGCGCTGGTCAGGTCGGCGACCAGCTGGCCCTGGAACATCGCATAGACGGTCGGGATCGAGCGAATCTGGAATTGGTTGGCGATGAACTGGTTCTTGTCGGTGTCGATCTTGGCCAGCACGACGCCCTTGTCGGCATAGGCCTCGGCGACCTTCTCCAGCGTCGGGCCCAGTGCCTTGCACGGGCCGCACCATTCCGCCCAGAAATCCAGGATGACCAGCTTGGTCATCGACGGCTCGACGACATCGCGGCGGAAGGCGGTGACGGCTTCCTTGTCGGCGGGCGACATTCCCAACGTGGCCAAAAGACGCTCCTTTACGTGTTGCCCGCCTTATGTGGGCGAGGCGGTGCGGTAATGAAAGGCCGTACGGTAAATCAGGCGGACAGCCGCGCGATCGTCCGATTCCGCCCGATCAGCGGCAGCAGCGCGGCCATGTCCGGCCCCTGCGCCCGGCCGGTCAGCGCGAGTCGCAGCGGCAGGAACAGCGTCTTGCCCTTGCGTCCCGTCGCGTCCTTCAAAGCGGCGGTCAGCGTAGCCCAGGGATCGTTCGACCAGTCGATGGCAGCCGCCACCTCGGCGGCCTGGGCCAGATAGGCGCGGTCGTCCTCGGCCGGCGCGGGCGCGTCGACCGGCCCCTCGATCACCTGCCACCAGTCGGCGGCCTCCGCCACCGTGTTGAGGTTGGGGCGCACCGCTTCCCACTCCGCCTCGCCCATGCCGGTCGGCAGGCGGTCGGCAACCGCCTCGAACGGTGTCTGGTGGAGGATGCGCGCGTTCAGCTGCGCCAGTTCCGCCTCGTCGAAGCGCGCAGGCGCACGGCCGAAGCGCGTGAAATCGAATCCGGCGATCAGCGGCGCCATGTCGGCGACCGGCTCGACCGGATCGCTGGTGCCGATCCGCGCCAGCAGCGCGCGCACCGCCTGCGGTTCGATCCCGATCTCACGGAAGTGATCGACACCCAGCGAGCCGAGTCGCTTGGACAGCTTGCCCTCATTGCCGGTCAGCAGCGCGGCATGGGCGAATCGCGGCAATTCCGCGCCCAGCGCCTGGAACATCTGAATCTGCAAGGCGGTGTTGGACACGTGATCCTCGCCGCGCACCACCTGGGTCACGCCCATGTCGATATCGTCGATCACCGAGGGCAGCATGTAGAGCCATGTCCCGTCGGCGCGGCGGATGACGGGATCGCTCATCGTCGCGGGGTCGAAACGCTGGGGGCCGCGTACCGCATCGTTCCATTCGATGGGCGCACCATGGTCCAGCTTGAACCGCCAGTGCGGGCGGGTGCCCTCACCTTCCAGCTTGGCGCGATCGTCCTCGGTCAAGGCCAATGCCGACCGGTCATAAACGGGGGGAAGCCCGCGCCCGAGCTGGATCTTGCGCTTCAGATCGAGTTCCTGCGCGCTCTCATAGGCCGGATAGACATGGCCGCCCGCCACCAGTTCGGCAAAGCGCGACTCGTAGAGCGCGAAACGCTGCGACTGGCGCACCTCGCTATCCGGGATCAGGCCCAGCCAGGCCAGATCCGCCCGGATCGCATCGACATGGCGTTCCTCGCTGCGCTCGGCATCGGTGTCGTCGATGCGCAGCAGGAAACGGCCGCCGGTGCTGTGCGCGTACATCCAGTTGTGCAGCGCGGTGCGGATATTGCCGACATGCAGCCGCCCGGTGGGCGAAGGAGCGAAACGGGTCACGGTCATGCCCGCCGCCATAATCGGGGAATCACCTTTGCGCTATTGTGACAGCGCGATTAAAGGGGCCGCGACTAGGGACTGTCTGCGGGGACGGGATACAGCATGAAATTGATGACCGGCAATTCGAACCTGCCGCTGGCGAAGGCGATCTCCTCCTATCTGGAGGTGCCGCTGACCGAGGCGCTGGTACGCCGCTTCGCCGACGAGGAGATCTTCGTCGAGATTCAGGAGAATGTGCGCGGCGAGGACGTGTTCGTGATCCAGTCGACCGGCTATCCGGTCAACGACAACCTCATGGAATTGCTGATCATGATCGACGCGCTGAAGCGTGCGTCGGCCAGCCGCATCACCGCGGTGATCCCCTATTTCGGCTATGCGCGCCAGGACCGGAAGCCCGGTCCGCGCACGCCGATCTCGGCCAAGCTGGTGGCGAACCTGATTACCGTCGCGGGTGCCGACCGCGTCCTGTCGGTCGACCTGCACGCCGGGCAGATCCAGGGATTCTTCGATATCCCGACCGACAATCTGTATGCCGCGCCGGTCATGTCGGCGGACATCCTGGCGCGGTTCAAGAACGACAACCTCATGGTCGTGTCGCCCGACGTCGGCGGCGTGGTCCGCGCGCGCCAGCTCGCCAAGCGGCTGAACAACGCGCCGCTCGCCATCGTCGACAAGCGTCGCGAGCGTGCGGGCGAGTCGGAGGTGATGAACATCATCGGCGACGTCGAGGGACGCTTCTGCATCCTGATCGACGATATCGTCGACTCGGCGGGAACGCTGTGCAACGCGGCCGCCGCGCTGCGCCAGGCCGGGGCGGAGGATGTCGTCGCCTATGTCACCCACGGCGTGCTGTCGGGCGGCGCCGTGGCGCGAGTCGATGGTTCGGAACTGCGCGAACTGGTGATCACCGACTCGATCGGCAATCACGAGTCGATCAACACGACGGGCAAGATCCGCCACCTGCCCATCGCCCCGCTGCTGGGCGAGGCGATCAAGCGCATTGCGGACGAAACGAGCGTGTCGAGCCTGTTCGACTGATTGTGGGGTAAGCTGGCCACGAGCGTCTGACTCGTGGCCTAGCCCCCACCCCAAACCCCTCCCCCCTGCCGGGAGGAGGGGCTCAAAAGGCGCAAGCGGATCGAACGGGGCACGCCCCTCCCGCAGGCGGGAGGGGATGGGGGAGGGCTTTACCTCCCGCAAAAACGCCTGAAGCCTATGCCTCAGCGATTCCCCAGGCTGATGATGTGCTCGAACACCGCCGGGTGGAGCGGCTTCGAAAAGGCACAGCCATATTTGAAGCGGTCACGCCAGGCGATCACCGCCTCGAGCGGCGCAAGACCGGGTACGGTCAGCCAGACGATCGTGCCGGGCCATAGCGTGAAGCCGGTTTCGGCGCGAAACCCCTCGGGCGACAGGTCGACCACGTCGATCTCGAAGCGGGTCTGCCCCTTGTCGCGCAGATGCGCGCGCATCCGCACGGCATGCCGCAGCGAGCGGCGGAGGTCCTGGCCGGCGATCGGCTCAAATGGCGGTGTGAAGACCGGGTTATCCATAGCGCCCCCTCCATAAGGGAAAGAAGGTTACTTTTCCGCCAACGCCTCATGATCCTGACGCGCTCCCACCGGGCGGCGGACTCCGGCATGGGCGCGACGCTTCAACTCGGCTTTCAGCTCCTCGGGCCTGGGGGCGATCAGAAAGCCGAAGCTGACCGTCCCCTTCTTCGTCTCGACGACGTGATGCAGCCGGTGCGCCTGGATGATCCGCTTCATATAATCGGACTTGGGCAGATATCGGCTGGGCAGTCGCTTGTGGACGATAACGTCGTGAAAGCCGAAATAGATCGCTCCGTAAGCGGCGATTCCCGCGCCGATCCAGACAAATCCGCTCCACCAGCCCAGTTGCGCGCCGCCCAGGAGCATCACGAACGAGGGCACCGCGAAGATCGCGGCGTAGAGGTCGTTCCATTCCCAGTTGCCGGTGCGTGGCCGATGGTGGCTTTCATGCAGGAACCAGCCGGGGCCGTGCATGATCCAGCGATGCGCCGCATAGGCGAATCCCTCCATGAAGATCACGGTGCCGACAAACAGGAGAATACCGAAGGTCCAGTGCATCGCACCGATATAGCGCATCTGCGGCCGATTTGCGCGTATTTCCCTTCATCGTGCTGATCGAACGACTCGCAGCACAGTCAAACGCACCTGCGATGCATTTGCAATAACGCCGTTTCGGGGTGGATTTGTGTGCCAGCCTGTGCTTTAGCCACACCCAATTTCCCTAGAACCACCCGAGAGGCGGAAGGCTAGCGCATGAACATCCACGAGTATCAGGCCAAGGAATTGCTCGCCAAGTTTGGCGTGCCCGTCCCCGCCGGCTTCGCCGCGATGACCGTCGAGGAAGCCGTCGAGGCATCGTCCAAGCTCCCCGGACCGCTCTACGTCGTCAAGGCGCAGATCCATGCGGGCGGCCGTGGCAAGGGCAAGTTCAAGGAACTCGGCCCCGACGCCAAGGGCGGTGTCCGCCTGGCCAAGACCGCCGACGAAGTGCGCGCCGCCGCCACCGACATGCTGGGCAACACGCTGGTCACCATCCAGACCGGCGATGCGGGCAAGCAGGTCAACCGCCTGTACGTGACCGACGGCGTCGACATCGCGAAGGAATTCTACCTCGCGCTGCTCGTCAACCGCGCGACCGGCCGCGTCTCGATGGTCGCCTCGACCGAGGGCGGCATGGACATCGAGACCGTGGCGCATGACACGCCCGAGAAGATCCACTCGATCGACATCGACACCGCGACCGGCTTCATGCCGCATCACGGCCGCGCCGTCGCCGCCGCGCTGGAACTGACCGGCGACCTCGCCAAGCAGGCCGCGAATGTCGCGTCGAAGCTGTACGCCGCGTTCCTGGGCACCGATGCCGAGCAGATCGAGATCAACCCGCTCGCCGTCACCGAGGACGGCAAGCTGATGGTGCTCGACGCCAAGGTCGGCTTCGACGGCAACGCCATGTTCCGTCACAAGGACCTGATGGAACTGCGCGACACCACCGAAGAAGACGCGATGGAGCTGGAGGCGTCGAAGTACGACCTGGCGTACATCAAGCTCGACGGTGACATCGGCTGCATGGTCAACGGCGCGGGCCTCGCCATGGCGACGATGGACATCATCAAGCTGAACGGCATGTTCCCGGCCAACTTCCTCGACGTCGGCGGCGGCGCGAACAAGGTGAAGGTCACCGCGGCGTTCAAGATCATCCTGAGCGATCCGGCGGTGAAGGGCATCCTGGTCAACATCTTCGGCGGCATCATGCGTTGCGACATCATCGCCGACGGCATCGTCGCGGCGGCGAAGGAAGTGAACCTGCAGGTTCCGCTGGTCGTCCGCCTCGAGGGTACGAATGTCGAGAAGGGCAAGGAAATCCTCGCCAATTCGGGTCTCGCCATCGTCCCCGCCAACGATCTGGGCGACGCCGCCAAGAAGATCGTCGCCGAGGTGCAGAAGGTCGCCTAAAGCGCACCTTCGGCCCTGACGGACCGATTTGAAGGGGCTCGGGCGGAAACGTCCGGGCCCCTTTCTCGTTGGTCCGGCTGAATGCTTGCGATGCACTCGCAAGGCCGCTTAAGACGGCGGCATGACAGGCCATGAGGCTGGGAAGGAATCGCGATGAAGATCGTCGTGCCCGTGAAGCGGGTGTTGGACTATAACGTAAAGCCGCGCGTGAAGGCGGACGGAACGGGCGTCGATCTGGCGAACGTGAAGATGTCGATGAACCCGTTCGAC